>VEOW01000031.1 GCA_012026785.1 Chloroflexota bacterium
CCATGACAGCCCACCGTCGCCGTCGATCGTGAAGCGGGGGTAGGTGTCGCCGGTGACCTTCGACATGATGGCGTCCGTCGCCGCTGCGCCCACCGTGGCCGTCAGGGCGGTGAAGGCGGCCGTCCCGTCGCCCTTGAGGCTCCACTCGCCGGAGGCCGACTTCAACTCCGCGGCCGTGCCTCCGGGGAAGTTGTTGCTGGCGGGGTCGGCCGCTCCGGCGCCGTTGTACGAGGCGAGCGTCGTGGTCGCGGTGGTCGAGGTCGTCTGGAGTTTGAGACCCGTGGAGCCGGGGTCGGTGGCGGACTGCTTGACGTATATGCGGCGGTTGTCGGGATCGTCTGCCCCCCCCGCGCCAGGGAGAGCGGGAGTCGTCACGGACAGGAAGCGGCGCTCCGTCAGGGAGATGGACTGGCGTGGACTGATGGCCGTTTCGTGCGTGGTCCCCGCGCTGTCGTACCAGGTGTAGCCGACGTAGTACGTC
This sequence comes from Chloroflexota bacterium, assembly GCA_012026785.1. Lineage (GTDB taxonomy): Bacteria > Chloroflexota > Limnocylindria > Limnocylindrales > CSP1-4 > UBA5189. Next base: position 482 of record VEOW01000031.1, read on the forward strand.
CCGGCCGTCGTGATGGCCGAATACTTGTTCAGGTTCCCGTACCCGGCCTTGAGGGTGTAGAAGTAGGTGCCGTCGTATCCGATGCCGTCCGGGTCGCCTCCATCGCGGGTGAAGTCGTTGCTGCTCTGTCGAGTGCCGGTCGAGTCGAAGGCGAACGGGCCTCCGCCGCTCCATCCCTGGATGAGTAGGCGCCACGCGCCGAAGTCGCCGTTGCCGACGTAGATGTCGCCGCCGGTCATCGACGCGCCGCCGGGGGCCGATCCGGTCGCAACCGTCGAGCCTACCTTCGCCATGACGGAGTCGTACTTGTTCCACGAGATGTAGCCGGTCGTCGCAGCGATGTCCGCGATGAAGATGTTCGTCCCGTCCGACCCGATCGACGGGTAGCGTGGAGTGGCGATCGGGAAGCTGACGGCGTCGTACGAGGCGTCAACCGCGAGGGTGGACTTGAGGTATCGGCTTACCCGCCAGGTCGCCGCGCCGGCCTTCTTCCACAGGACGTAGACGTAGTTGCCGAGGACGCATACGCCGCCGCCGGTGCCGGTGTTGATGCCCGTATTGAACTCGGTGGTCAGGTTCTTCGACCTGTTCGTAGAACCGTCGGAGGCGAGAAGCTCGTACAGGGTCGGGTCGTTCGGGCTGGACGAGATCGACCACCATACCGCCGTGGCACCGCCGGCCCCGCCGGCAGAGTCGTAGGCAAGCCCCTTGAGCATGGTCGTCGCGGATAGCGTCTGGACCGCCTGCGTCAGCGTCGGCTTGCCCGCGGGGTTCGTAATGCCCACCTGGAGTGCCGTGACGCTCCCTGCGGCCAGCTCGTTGCCCGTCCCGCGGAGCGAGGCGTTCCCGGTGACGGTCAGGGCGAGCGCCTGGATTTCGGCCGCGACGTACACGTCGTCCCCGTTGGTCGGGATGTTGACGAGAAGCGTGTTGTCGGAGGCGATGCAGCGGATACCGTTCTGGTCGATCTCGACGCGCGCACCCGTGTTCGCGGTCTTGATGAGCGAGGCGAGGACGATGGTCGCGGCAAGCTCGCGGGCGCCGATGGCGCCG
>VEOW01000063.1 GCA_012026785.1 Chloroflexota bacterium
AGCGCTCTCGGCGGTCTCGGTCGCCGGTGCGGTCCGGCCGCGACGTCCGGCCGTCGCTCGGCGGGTCGGCCGAGCAGGGGTCGCCGCCTCGGCCTCCGCCTCCGCGGCGGGAGGCGGCTCGGTTGCCGGCGCCGTGCCACGTCGTGGCGCGGACGGGCCGAGCTGGGCTCGCAGCATGGCTTCGATCTCCGGCGGCACCTCGGACCACGGCTCATCGCCGGATCGGCGAGGCGCCGGTCGGCCGCCCCCACGCTGAGGAACCGGCTCTCGCCGATCGCGAGCCGGCTCGCGTCCCCGCGGCGGCTCGGCATAGCGCGACACCATGCCGCCACGTCCGCCCCCGTAGCGCTCGCGCTCGAGCGCCGCGGCGTAGGCGCTACCGCGCCCGCCCCGGGCGCCCCGCCCGCCACGCCCGCGACCGCTCTCGCGACGCCGGCGCTCGGCAAGCAGGTACTCCGGGATCTCGGGCTCGTCGAGGTCCTCGTCGTCGCTGATCGGGCTCGCCGAGCTGCGGGCGGACGTCGGGATCCCGATCTGCGAATCCCAGACGGATCCGAAGGTCGACGTCGGGCGGGGACGGGCCGGCATGACGTCCGGCTCCTCCTCCTCGCCGGCAGCCTCATCGCTCCCGCCATCGGCCGCGACGGCGCCCTCCGGATAGCCCTCCTCGCGCCCACGACCGCGACCGCGGCCCCGTCCGCCACGGCGGCGCCGACGGCGGCGACCGTTTTCATCGGCGACCTGGCCATCGCCGGACTGGCCCTCGGCAGCGCCCTCGGCGGCCTCCGTTTCCGGTCCGAGCTCGTCCTCGAGGGTCGCCTCGGCCGGGATCTCCTCGTCCGCTGTGCCGGCCGCCCGCGACAGCTTCTCTCCAGGCAGGACGACGAGCGCCGGCTCGCCGCCCGTCGCCCGCCGCGACCGGCCGCGACCCGGGGCCGCCGCCGGCTCCGCAACGCGGCGGCTTCGGCCACGTCCGCGGCCGCGTTCCGTCGCGCCCTCCGACTGCTTGTCGGGAACCTCGGTCATCGACAGGTCCGCCTCGTCGCCGGCCACCCGGCGGCCGGAGCGGGAGGAGCCCTTCTCGACCTTGGCGACCTGGGTGATGTCGGTGAACTGGTCGGCCACGTCCATGAGGTCCGACGAGGTATTGCCGCGGAAGCTGACGACCTCGACCCGGACGCCCATCTCCTGGACAGCTCGAATCGCCGGTGCGAAGTCGCCGTCCCCGGACACGACGATCGCGACATCGAGGTTTCGGGCGGTCTTCATCATGTCGACGACGAGCTCGATGTCGAGGTTCGCCTTGACCTTGCCATCGCCGTACTTGCGGATGTCCTTGCTCACGACCCGGTAGCCGTGGCGGCGCAGGAAGTCATGGAAGTTGCGCTGGTTCTCGTTCTCGGGATCGAGGCCCGTGTACGCGTAGGCGCGCACCAGGTCTCGACCGGCGCTGCTCGCCTTGAGCAGCGTGACGTAGTCGATGTCCACGCCGGCCGCCTTGGCCGCGTAGAAGATGTTCGCCACGTCCACGAAGACGGCGACGTTCTTGCCCACCCTGTCTCCTATGTCTGGCGGCGTCGGCGCCGACCGTCGGCGCGCGCCACCCTCAGCGTCTGCGGCCGGCCGGTGCAACCGACCGCCGCAGGTAGGTGCCCTGTTCGGTGAACTCTCGACGCTCCCAGCGGGCACGCTCGGCTGGGTCGTCCGGCTGCGGCGCCTCGACGGACGCGCAACCCTTGTTGGCCGCGGAACGGACGCACTCCTCGATGAGGCTCGCCGCCACGGCATCTGGCTCGCCCGTCGGGTCGACGACGAGCAGGTCGATGGTCCCAACGTAGCCGCCGGCCCGGACGCTCGGACGGATCGCCAGCACGGCGCCACCGACGATGTCGCGGCGCCGCTCGGCGACGAGCACCGTCGCGTGCGGCAGGAAGACGAGCTGGCGGAGCAGGTCGGCGGCGTCCATCTGGCCCGCCGAGGCACCGCCGAGCTGCTCGCCGCTCAACGCGACGAGACGTTCGATGTCGGTGATCCGAGCGGTCCGGATCTGGTACTCCACGCGCCGGGATGCTCCCTCGCTGTCGGGTTGGCGCCGCCTCGACCACGACCGGGCATCGGCCCCGCCGGGCCCGATCCACGGTCGGTGTCGCCGTCCGCACGGGTGGGGCGCACTGCGCCTGAATCCATACCCGGGGGCGATCGACCGGCCTTGCAATCGGTGCGCCGTTGCCTATCATACGCTATCGCTTCGGCGGCCACCTGCGCGCCGCCGGCAGTCCGCCCCTGATTCGCGGCCGTCGCACCTACATCCCGCGATCCTCGCCGACAGCGCCAGGTTTGGAGGCATTGTCGGCCGATCGCGAAAGGTGCGGCTTCCGGAGGAGGCTCGGGGGCCCTGTCGTCCGGACGCAGGGAGGTCCGACCGGGGATCGTCCCGGGGCTACCGGGCGATCGGTTTCGAGGAGGAGACTGCATGAAGCTCAGGAAGCTGGGTGCCATTGCGGCGATCGGCGCGATTGCGTTCGCCGGCTGCACAACGGGACCCGCCGGATTCACGCCCCCCGCCGACGAGCTCGGGGTGATCACGGTTGGTCCGAACGATCCCGTCCACCTCGCCTACTGGGGCGTCCTCTCGGGCGGCGACGCGTCGCTCGGCCAGGACTCGCTGTACGGCGCTCAGGTCGCGGTGGACGACAAGGGCGGCAAGATCCTCGATCACAACATCAACCTCACGAGCGAGGATGCGCAGTGCACCGTCGACGGCGGGGCTGCTGCGGGAGCCAAGCTGGCCGCCGACAACACGATCGTGGCCCTCATCGGCTCGGCCTGCTCCGACGAGACCGTCGGCGGCATCAAGGCCATCAGCGACGCCGGCCTGACGACCGTGTCGCCGTCGGCGACGCGTCCCGCCCTGACCGCGCCGGATCGCGCGGCCGACTACGCCGGCTTCACCCGGACCGCGCACAGTGACGCGTTCCAGGGCCAGGCCGTGGCCGAGTTCGTCTTCAACGAGCTGAAGCTCACCAAGGCCGCCACCATCCACGACGGCAGCGCCTACGCCGAGGCCCTCCAGCAGGTCTTCGCCGACGAGTTCACTGCCCTGGGCGGCGAGATCGTCATCCAGGAGCAGGTCGGCAAGGACACGACGGACATGACCCCGGTCCTGACCCGCGTGGCAGGCGCCGGCCCGGAGGTCGTCTACTTCCCGATCTTCGTCCAGGCCGGTGGCTACATTGCCGCCCAGGCGAAGGACGTTCCGGGGCTCGCCAACGCTGCCCTGATCGGGTCTGACGGCATGTTCACCCCGGACTTCGTCGAGGCCGCCGGGCCGGCGGCCGAGGGGATGTACCTCTCGAGCCCGAACTTCTCGGCCTTCCAGGCCGGGTACGCGGACTTCCTGCCGAAGTACGAGGCCAAGGCCGGCAGCGCTCCGCTGTCCGCCTTCCATGCGCACTCCTACGATGCCTTCAACATCATCTACGCGGCGATCGAGAAGGTGGCCGTGAAGGGCTCCGACGGGACCCTCTACATCGGCAAGAAGGCCCTCCGCGACGCGATCTACGCGACGAAGGACCTGCAGGGCCTCACCGGCGTGCTGTCGTGCTCGGCCTCCGGGGACTGCGGCGCTCCGCTCATCGCCCTGTACCAGATCACCGCCCGCGAGGTCGGCGGCGAGTGGCCGCCCGAGGCCCCCGTCTGGCCGACCGAGTAACGATCGTCACGCAGGGGGTCACCGACCCTCTGGCCTGAACACCCGATGGGCCGGGCGCCCTGCCCGGCCCATCGTCGTACCCGCTCCATGGAGGAGGGTGTCGGATGCAGGTAAGGCTGGCAGATCGCTTGACCGACCTGGCCATCGCCGCCTTCCTGTGGGCATTTCGACTCAGCGTCGTCGCGATCGTCGTCGTCGGCTCGTTCCTGACCTTGACGAGCGGCAAGTACAACGTCGACACCTGGACCGGCCTCGTCATCACCGGCCTCGCCACGGGCAGCGTCTACGCCCTCGTCGCCCTTGGCTACACGATGGTCTATGGCATCCTCCGGATGATCAACTTCGCCCACGGCGAGGTGTTCATGGTCGGCGGCTTCGCCGGCTATTTCGCGGCGGTGGGCCTGAGCAGCCTCGGCGTCCTCAACGCCGGCCCCCTGGCGTCGCTGCTGTCGATCCTGGTCATGATGGTCGTCGCAGGGGCATTCTCGACCCTCATCGCCCTGCTCGTGGAGCGCGTCGCCTACCGGCCCCTCCGCAACGCGCCCCGGCTGATCCCGCTGATCAGCGCGATCGGGGCATCGTTCTTCCTCCAGTACTCGGTCAAGGGCTGGGCCGGACCGGGCGTGTATGCCTATCCCGACGTGGGCGTCCTCAATGAGCTCGTCCCGATCGATTTCGTCCGGATCCAGTGGAAGCAGGTCCTCGTGGTCACCGCGGCACTCGTGATGATGGCCGGCCTGTACGTGTTCGTGATGCGGACCAAGATCGGCACCGCCATCCGCGCCGTGTCCGAGGACAAGGCGACGGCCGCGCTGATGGGCATCGACGTCAACCGGGCCATCGTCACCACCTTCGCCGTCGGGGCGGCGATGGCCGGTGCCGCAGGCGTGCTGTTCGCGCTGATGTTCCGCCAGATCAACTTCTTCAGCGGCTTCGAGCCCGGCTTGAAGGCCTTCACGGCCGCGGTCCTCGGCGGCATCGGAAACGTCCCGGGCGCGATGCTCGGCGGGCTGTTCCTGGGCCAGGTGGAGGCAGTTGGCCCGACCCTGTTCCTCGACGGCCTGGGTGTCCCGGGTGCCAGCGGCCTGGCCAAGGCCATCGCCTTCACGATGCTGGTCCTCATCCTGGTCTTCCGGCCGTCGGGCCTGCTCGGCGAACGGATCAGCGGCCAGCGCGCATGAGCCAGCTGCAGGCCGAGACCCCGTCCGGACACCGGGTGGCCCCCGAGACGGCACGCCCAAGCGTCGGCGATGCCGGCTGGCGGCCCGTCCTGAAGCTGGGCCTGCTCGGTGGCGCGATTGCACTGTACCTGTGCCTCACCGGGATCGTGCCGATCTTCAACCCGCGGGCGCTGATCGCCGGGCTCATCTCGCTCGGCGAGGTGGCCCTGCTGACGACGGGCCTCGGCGTGGGGTACCTCGCGGCCCGGCGCGCGCCCGATGGGCCGCGGCGGGCGCTCCTCGGCGCAACGATCGCCGGCGCCGTGGCCGGAGCGTTCCTCACCGCGCTCGTGCTGCTCGGCGCGGCCGTCGACCTGCGCGGCATCGCCCTCCACGCCTCGCCCGCCACGTACGAGATCCTGACCTTCGGGTTCGGCATCCCCGGTTCGTGGATCCCGATCGTGGCCCTCGGCCTCGCCGCGGCGCTCGGCGGCGCGATCCAGGTCCTCCCACCGCGACTGCAACGCCCGGTGACCACCGGCCTCATGGCCCTCCTCGTCGTGGGCCTGTTCGCCGGCATCATTCGAACCCCGATGCTGGCCAGCCCACTGACCGACCAGCTCGGCCGGCTGCTGTTCGCCTCGGAGGGCCTGACCCTCGTCGGGGCGATCGTGACGGTCGTCGTGGTCCTCGGCGGCCAGTGGCTGAACCGCCGCCTCGCCGTGCGCCGGCGGGGCAGGGAGCTGCCCCAGGCCCAGCGGCGCCGCCTCACGCTGCCGGTGGCGCTGATCGGGCTGCTGTTCGTGCTGTGGCTGCCGCAGGGCGTCGGCAGCTTCTTTGCCCAGGTCGTGGCGGTCGTGACGCTGTACGTCCTGATGGCCTTCGGCCTCAACATCACCCTCGGCCTGGCCGGACTGCTGGACCTCGGCTTCGTGGCCTTCTTCGCGGTCGGCGCCTACACCGTCGGCCTGCTCACCTCGACCGGCGAGTACGGCATCGCCCAGTGGCCGTTCTGGGCCGCCGTGCCGGTCGCAGTCGTCCTGGCGATGCTGTTCGGGGCGTTCCTGGGGTTACCCATCCTCGGCATCCGGGGCGACTACCTCGCGATCGCGACCCTTGGATTCGGCGAGATCATCCGGATTCTCGCCGGGTCGGATCTCCTGAAGCCGTGGCTCGGCGGGCCGCGCGGCGTGACGTCCATCCCCAAGCCGATCGAGGTCACCCCGGACAGCTTCCTGGCGGGGCCGCTGCAGATCTACTACATCGCCCTCGCCGCGGCGGTCGTCGTGGCCTTCGTCGCCATCCGGCTGCGCGATTCGCGCCTCGGGCGGGCCTGGATCGCGATCCGCGAGGACGAGGACGTCGCCGAGGCGATGGGGGTCAACCTCGTCCAGACGAAGCTCCTGGCGTACATGCTCGGGGCCGCGTTCGCCGGCCTCGGCGGGGCGATCTTCTCGACGCTCCTCGGCGCGATCATCTCGAGCAGCGTCAACCTGTTCGTCTCGATCAACGTCGCCGCGATCATCATCGTCGGCGGCATGGGCAGCATCCCCGGCGTCGTCGGTGGCTCGATCTTCCTGATCGGCATCCCGGAGCTGTTCCGCGAGTTCTCCGAGTACCGGTTCCTGTTCTACGGCGTGGCCCTGATCGCGATGATGATCTACCGGCCCGAGGGCATCTGGCCGTCGCGGATCGCACGCCGGGAGCTGCACACGACCGACGCCCTGGAGCCGGGCGACCCGACCGCTGTCCCGGCGACCGAGATGGGCAAGGCGTAGCGATGGCGCCCCTCCTCGTTGCCGAGCACGTCACCAAGCGCTTCGGCGGGCTGCTCGCCGTCAACAAGCTGGACTTCACCCTGGAGCAGGGCTCGATCTGCAGCGTCATCGGCCCCAACGGCGCCGGCAAGACGACGTTCTTCAACTGCATCGCCGGGTTCTACCGGATTGACGAGGGTTCGATCGAATTCGGGGGGCTGCCGATCCAGGGCCTCCGGCGCGACGAGATCTCGCATCTCGGGATCGCCCGGACGTACCAGAACATCCGGCTGTTCGCGAACATGACGGCCATGGAGAACCTCCTCGTGGGCCAGCACCAGAACCTGCGCTCGACGTGGATCGGCGCGGTCCTCGGGACGCGATCGGTGCGCGAGGAGGAGCGGCTGGCTCATGAAGAGGCGCGCCGGCTGCTGCGGTTCATCGGTCTCCAGGGCCGCGGCGACACCCTGGCAAGCAACCTGCCCTACGGCGACCAGCGGCGGCTCGAGGTCGCCCGCGCGCTCGCGGCCAAGCCGAAGTTGCTGCTCCTCGACGAGCCCACGGCAGGCATGAACCCCGCCGAGCAGGGCGAGATGACGGCCTTCGTTCGCAAGCTCCGCGATGACCTCGGGATCACGATCCTGCTGATCGAGCACGCGATGCGGGTCGTCATGGGCATCTCGGAGCGGATCACGGTCCTCGACTACGGCGAGAAGATCGCCGAGGGTCCGCCCGAGGAGATCCAGCGCAACGCGCGGGTCATCGAGGCCTACCTCGGACGCGAGCAAGCGGCCGCGGTCGCTCGCGAGGCATCGAACCCGCCGGGCTCGCTGTCGGCGGAGGCCTGAGCGATGGCCGAAGCGATGCTCGAGGTCCAGGACGTCCACGCGTTCTACGGCAACATCCACGCCCTGCGGGGGCTGTCGCTGACGGTCAACGAGGGCGAGATCGTGACCCTCATCGGCGCCAACGGTGCCGGCAAGTCGACGACCCTCAACGCCATTTCCGGGCTGGTGCCGCCGCGCGAGGGACGGATCCTGCTCCATGGCGAGGACCTCGCCGGCGTGCCGGCCCACCAGGTCGTGGCCCGCGGCGTCGTCCAGGTCCCGGAGGGGCGCCGGGTCTTTGCCCGCCTGACGGTCGAGGAGAACCTCCAGATGGGCGGCTACACGGTCGCCGATCAGAAGGCCGTGCGGGCCGGCGTCG
>VEOW01000064.1 GCA_012026785.1 Chloroflexota bacterium
CATCGTCGCCGTGGGCAATAGCACGAGATCGGACGTCGAGGTCCAGGCGAAGAGCGCGTAGCCCGCCTGGCCGTATCGGCCGACCCAGTCGCCCTGAACGTTGGAGCCGGTCGACACGTCGACGGAATCGGTGGCCGCCCGCCCGCCAACATCGACTGCTCGCGCGGTCAGTGAGTAGGCCCCCGCGAACGCGGCGTCCGAATCCCACACGAAGCTCCATCCGTCGCTTCCGTCCGTGTCGGTCGAGGCGAGCCGGCCGTTGACCAGGAACTCGACCGAGGCGACACCCTCGTCGTCGTCCGCGTCGGCAACGACCAGGACCGCGCCGCTCACCAGGTCGCCGTGCGATGGTTCGGTGATGGTCACCGTCGGGCGAGCGCTCCACGTGGTCGCGGCCTGTGCGGCGTGAAGGGCGTTGACCAGCGGCTCGCCGTAGCCGTCCGGGTCGTTGCCGCGAGTGCCCTTTCCGGCACACGAGTCGGAGCCGTCGGCGTCTGCGAAGGCGCCGTTCGCGCACTCGCCGGTCGCCTTGAGCAGGTCCTCGATGTCGGTGGGCGTCATGGCGGGCCGGGCGGCCTTAACCAGCGCGGCCACGCCGGCGACGTGGGGGGCGGCCATGCTCGTCCCGCTCTCCGAGCGGTATCCGCCTCCGACCCAGGAGGAGTAGATGTTCGTCCCGGGCCCTGCGACGTCGATGCCGAGCCCGTAGTTGCTGAACTCGGCCAGCGTGTCGTCGCAGTAGACGATCCACAGCCAACAGCCGCCCAAGCCGCCGGGCTCGCCGTCGAGATCAGTGATCGCGGAAACTGCGATGACCTCCGGATACGCGGCCGGGATGAAGGTCGAGACGTTGACCGTCGAGTTGCCGGCGGCGGCGACGTACGTGATGCCGGCCTCGACGGACGTGCAGATCGCCTCGCGAACTCCGCCGTCGAGGCAGTCGCCGATCGATCCAACGTCCCCGAGGCTCATGTTCGCGACCAGGACGTCGTTGTCGGGGTCGGTGTCCAGCATGAGGCCCGTGAGGTAGTCGATGGCGCAGATCAGGTTCGACCACTCGCCGTACCCGGTATCGTCGAGGACCTTGATCGGGACGATGCGCGCGTCGGGCGCGACGCCGGCGACGCCAACGTCGTTGCCGGTCACCGCCGCGGTGATGCCGGCGACATGGGTCCCGTGGCCGTGTCCGTCCTGCGGCGGGCCGGCTGTCATGCAGTTGAGGCCCAGGTCGGCGTCGAGGTTGCCGATGAGATCCGGATGGGTCAGGTCGACCCCGGTGTCGAGGATGGCGACGCGCACGCCAGCGCCGGTGAAGCCGGCCTCGTGCGCATCGGGCTGACTCGGATGATGCGCGTCGATCCGCCGGATTCCGGGAGGGATACTCTCGGCAATCGCGTGGAGCGATCCGTCGCGGACCACCGTCCGAACGAGTGGGTTCCGTAGGAGGGCCGCCGCCGCCGCCGCCGTGCCACGGAACTCGAACCCGTTGAGCGCGTGCTGGTAGAGCCGGCCCATAGAGCCGCCCGCGGCGCGCGCGGCTTCGCGGCCGTGGTCGGCAGCGCGCGCGCCGGGCTCGAGCGTGACGATCCAGTCGGCCTTCACCGGGGCCTCTCTTGGGCGGGCGAGAGCCGGCGAGATCAGCCCGGAGACGATGAGCAGGAGCAGGGCGCCAACAACGGAGGTCTTCGCCCGGCGGTGTCGCTGGCTCCGCATCGCCCCTCCGTGCGCTGACGAGCCGTTCGATCAGGTCTCGGCAGTGTCTGCCCGAACTGCGCCTCCGTCAACATGCGAAGTGCTGCGCGTCAACACCCTCACGTGTGGCTCATACATTGCCACGCGCCCACCACGATGATGAGCCGTCAGCCGGGTGGTCACCCGGATCCGAGCGGGCGGGCCGGAACTCCGACGACGGTCACCCCTGCCTCAACGTCCTTGGTGACCACGGCACCCGCTCCCACGGTCGCCCTCGGCCCAACGACGCGGTTCTCGAGGATTTGACTTCCCGTACCAACCAGCACGGTGTCGCCGACGTGGACTCCGCCTGAGATGTTTACGCTCGGGTTGAATACACAGAAGTCCGCGATCCGGGCGTCGTGGCCGACCGTCGTCTGCAGGTTGAACAGGTTGAAGCTTCCAACAACGATGTCGCAGGTGAAGACGCAGCCGGCCGTGATCAGGTTGCCGCGGCCGAGTTCGACCAACCTCGTGTCGAGTACCGCCGATGGGTGGATCAATGTGGGGAACTCGAACCGACTTCCTTGGGAGAGATAGCGGACTGCGATTCGCTCTCGAGCGGCGGGCAGGCCGACGCCGATGATCAGGCCACACTCGACGCTGGTCCCGATCAGCCACGCGTCGTCGCCGACGACTCGAGCACGGCCAAGGTCGCGCCCGACCTCGCTGGCGTCGGCGGCAATGAAGCCGCTCAGTTCCCACTCCGTCTGAGGTACGGCATCGAACAGGAATGCCATCTCGCGCGCAAGGCCGCTCGTGCCAAGGATGAACAGGCGCTTCACGACGCTATCTCCGCGCGTTCTTGATGGCCGTGACGACCCGAGCCACGTCTTCGTCGGTCATGAGGCTTGACGTCGGCAGATTAAGTCCAGCCAAAGCCAGGTGATCGGTGACGGGCAGGGGTCGGTTTGAGCCGATCCGATGCTCGTACGGCGGGAGGCGGTGGAGAGGATGGAAGAACGGCCTTGTTTCGATGTTGTCAGCGTCGAGCCTGCCGGCCAGCTCGTCTCGTGACATTCCGAAGCCGGCCTCGTCAACGGTGATACAGAACAGCCAGCGCGCAGGCTCCGCCCAGTCTGCCCGGGGTTGGAAACCAATCCCTGCGACCTGGCTGAGCGCCCGCTCGTACGCTTCGAAGACCGCCGCGCGCCGGCCGGCAAGCTCCATCCAGCGCTCCAGTTGCGCGCAGAGGAGCGCGCAGGCGACGTTCGTGAGTCTGTAGTTGTAGCCGATGACGGGGAAGAAGTAGCGTCGCTGAGGGTCCATGCCCTGTCCGCGGAACAGCCGGATGCGACGTTCCAGTTCCGGATCGTCGACCGTGACGGCCCCGCCTTCGCCTGACGTGACGATCTTGTTGCCGTAGAACGAGAACGTTCCGATGGTGCCGAGCGAGCCGGCGCGACGGCCACGGTACTGGGCCCCGTGGGCCTCCGCCGCGTCCTCGACCACCCACAGTCCATGCTTCGTTGCCAATCTGTTGATGGCATCCATGTCCGCCGGATGGCCGTAGAGGTGAACGGCGATGATGCCCTTCGTCCGCGGCGTGAGCGCGTTCTCAACGGCCGCGGGATCGATGCACCAGGTCGCGGGGTCGACATCCACGAAGACCGGCTCGGCACCAACGTACCGAACGGCGTTCGCCGTCGCCACATAGGTCAGCGACGGAACAATGACCTCGTCGCCGGGGCCTGCCGCGAGCGCCAGAAGGGCAAGGTGGAGGGCAACCGTTCCGTTTGCCACGGAGACAGCGGCGCGCGCTCCCGAGAAAGCCGCGAACTCCCGCTCGAATCGATCGACGTAGGGGCCCGTCGATGAGATCCAGGAGCTGCGGATGGCGTCGACGACGTAGCGTTCCTCGTTCCCGCGGAGGTCAGGAGCAGCGACGGGAAGCCTATCCATCGGGGCCTTTGCGGAATGCCTGATCGAAGACGGCGAGGTACTCAGCCGCCACGTGCTCCCAGGTGCGTTTCTCGACGATTGCCTGCGACCTGGCTGCGGCCATGGCCCACTCCTCAGGCGCGTCGAGGATGCTCGCGATCTTCGCGGCGATATCGTCGGGGCTGCGAGGGTCAAAGAGCATGGCCTCAACGCCCTGCTCGGTCAGGTGCTCACGGAACGCCGGAATGTCGGACATGGCCACCGGAGTCCCAAGACTCCAGGCATCGAGACCGGGTCCATTCCCGGCTTCGTAGAGCGAGGGGTTCACGGCGACAGCGGCGCCGGCAATCAGCGCATCGATCTCCCTGTTGGTGACATACCCGAGACCGACCACGTCCGGGTCATCACCGGAGCGCGTCGACCCGATCGGCGTCGCTCGCCCAGTCGCCGCCTCGGTCCCGACTCCCGTGATCACCAGCTTGAGACCCGGATATCGCCGACCCAGGATCGCATGGGCTGCGATGAGCGGCCCGAGGTTCTTGTGGACCGTCAAGTGGGTCGGGCAGATGATGTAACGACCGAAGGTTCGCGTGTTCGAACTCGCGTCGATCTCCGACGTGGCCGCTGCAAACGGCGCGAGCCGCACGACCTGAACTGGCCGCCGGCCCGGATAGTGGGCAGCGATCTCCGCGGCCATGAAGTCACTCGATGCCACGGCGGTGGCCGCGCGAATCCAGCCGTCGATCTGCGCATCGAGCTCGAGGGCATCGGCGTGCGAGAAGACAGGCGTCCCGAAGAAGTAGCGGTAGTTCAAGTCGTGAACCGTCGTCACCATCGGGCGGGAGAGCCTGGGTGCACGAAGCCAGTACGGCCAGGAGAAGTAGGCGATGTCGCAGGCGGCGGTCGCTGTCTGCAGCTCCTGGGTCATCCTTCGCTGCGTCGCGCTCGCGAGGTCCCAGTTCCGGGGATCGATCCGCCGCCGGAACCTGAACCCGAGCCGTGATCGAAGCGGGCGAGACTTCCACGGGATGTTCGGCGCCCACTCGAGCGGTCTGACGTCGATCCCTGCCGCGGCCAGCTCCCCGCGAATGCCCTCGCGTGCGATGCTCAGCGGATTGCCGACGAACCGAATCGACATGTCGGGCCGGACTTCGCGCATCGCGGGAAGGAGGCGCCGCACGAATCGCGAGCCTCCGCCGGGATTCCCCATCGGATCGAGCACCACCAGGCGCCGAACCCGTCCAGCGTCCGAGACCGTCATGGCACCTCCACGAGACGGGCCCCACTAATCAACTCCTGCTCTTCTTGCTGCGACAGGACGACCGGCCGTCCCCCACGGAGCATGGTTTCCTTGAAGGGACCCGCGACAAACCCTTCCTCCACGGACAGCGCGGGCATCCAATCTGGCCGGAGATCGGCTCGCACGAGGAAGGCATTGTTGCCGAAGCTGTTGCAGCCCACGAAGTCCATGCCCTTCCTGTTCGCGACCCCAACAATCGCGGCCAACGACGCTCCAGTGCAGAGCCAAGAGGTGTCGTGGCGTCGCCTGACGAACGCGGGGTCGTACGGGATCGTGACGGACCTCGCGGGGCCGAATCGGTGGTTGTATTCGACGACCGCGATCGCGGGCCGGACGGCGGTGATGGCCTCGAACACCCAGTAGTCGTTGCCGTCGATGTCGACGCTGAGGAGACCCAGGTCGCCCGTGAACCCGTTGTCGGCCAGGAGTCGGTCGATGTTCTCGCGCGTCACGAAGGCATTCACGGCGGTCAGGTCGTGGTTCCAGTAGACAGGATCGGCTCGGATCGCCGAGATGTTGTCTTCGTTCCCGTCCATCACCAGACCGCGCCAGCCCTCGCGCTGGAGGAGGAATCGCGTGTTCGCCTCTCGGTAGTCCTCGACCCCGAATTCGACGAACGTTCGGCTCGGGATGTCGATCGAATGGACCAGGAACTGGATGATGCCGTCCTCGCCGGCGTGCGAGTACACCCGGAACTCGTGATCCCGCAGTGAGCCTCGTGTGCCCCGAAGCTGGCGTGCCTCGATTCGCCCGACCGCCTCGATCACGTTGTCGAGGCGGTCCTTCACCCGGTCGAGCTCATCGAGCTTCGGCAGCCGATCGAGCGCCCGTAGACGCTCGCGGAGGCGGCGAACCCGCCCAGGTACCAGGCGTCGCATCACCGGCCGGCCCCCACCTCGACGTTCGCGCCGGCCATCTCGTCGCGCTGCTCGAAGCGGTGGCGTGGCACCACGAGGCTGTCGAGGCGATGATCGCCCGCGATCCGGAGCTCGGTTCGGATCGAGTCCAGGATCAACGGAGCGAGAGGATCGAGACCTACCAGGCGCAGCCAGAGCGAGTATCGGCCTGGGGCGAGCGCCATGTCGTCGATCGAGATCAGGAAGCGGTTGATGCCGGGGCGCAGGACGAGCCGTGTCCCGCTGAGGTCGCTCCGCAGGTGGATCACAGGTCGCCCGTCTGCCGACTCGATCAACAGGTTGAGAACGACCTCGAGTTCTCCGTTGCCTGGCTTGTGATCGACCTCGGTTTCGACTCGGAGTGGCCCGTTTGACCACTCCACGGTCGGAGCGTCTCGCGTCTCTCCGTCAAGATGAACGCTCATCGCCCTCGACGCGGCGCCATCGCTCCCCGGCGCCGTATTCGCGATCGCCGCTCTATACCGTGCGATGGCATTCTCGACCCCGCCGTCGAACTCGAGCCGGCCGTTCGCCATGACGAGACCGCGGGTGCACAGATCGGCGACGGCGAGCAGGTTGTGGCTCACGAACAGGACGGTGGTCCCGTCGCTGGTCAGCCGGTGCATGAGCGATAGGCACTTGGCCTGAAACGGCAGGTCGCCGACCGCCAGGACCTCGTCAACGATCAGGATCGCGGGTCGGAGATGAGCAGCGACGGCGAAGCCGAGGCGCGCGAACATGCCGCTGGAGTAGCGCTTGACCGGCATGTCGATGAGCGACTCGATCTCGGAGAACGCGACGATCTCGTCAAACCGGTCGGCGACGTCTCGCTTCGACAGGCCGAGAATCGCTCCGCTGAGGAACGTGTTCTCGCGGCCCGTCAGTTCGGGATGGAAGCCCGTCCCGACCTCCAGCAAGGCTCCGACTCGGCCGTAGACGTCGGCGTATCCGGCTGACGGCCGGGTCACCCGCGACAGGATCCGGAGCAGGGTGCTCTTGCCCGCCCCGTTGCGCCCGATGAGACCGACGGCCTCGCCGGCCTCCATCTCGAACGACACGTCGCTGACGGCGTCGATCCAGGGCGTCTCCCGGGTGGGGCCGCGGTATCGCTTGGACAACCCGACCGCGGCGATGGTCGTGGCCATCAGATCACGTCACTGAGGTCCCGCGACGCGCGCGCGTACACAACCAGACAGACGCCCACGAGGACCACGCCGCTCGCCGCCGCCATCGCGAGATCCGCCGATGATGGTGGGGCAGTCCCCAGCAACGCCGATCGAAACGACTCGATAAGGCCGACCATCGGGTTAAGCGCGTAGATGCCCTGGAGCGAGGCCGGGACGAGCTCCGACGAATACAGCACGGGCGAGCCGTACAACAGGACCTGGAGCACGAATGGCACGGCAATCGCGAAGTCGCGGTAGTGGGCCGTGAGCGCCGACACTGCCAGCCCGACAGCGAGCCCCAACGAAAGAACCGCGATGGCGATCGCCGGCGCCGTGACGATCGCCACCGCGAAGCCTTGCCCGAGGGCGACCATCAGCACCAGCAGCACGAGGCTGCCGACGAGGAAGTCGACGATCGCGGCCGTGCCCGCCGCCAGTGGCAGGACGGCTCGCGGGAAGTACACCTTGGTCACGAGATTGCCGTCCCGGAGGAAGCTCGTCCCGCTCCTCGCGACGGCGTTCGAGAACAACCCGTAGACGACGAGCCCGGCGAGGGCGAACAAGAGGTACGGCGATCCCTCTGACGGCAACCGGGCGAATGCACCGAAGACCGCGGCAAAGATCAGGGCCGGGACGAGGGGCTGGAGCACGACCCAGATCAGCCCGAGCGCCGTCTGTTTGTAGCGAACCCTGACCTCGCGGCCAAAGATGAGGACGAAGAGGTCGCGCGCCCTGAGCAGCTCGCGGATCTGGGTTCGCAGCGGCGGCGGCGACGTCGAGATCCGGTGATGTTCTCGGTGAACACTCGATCCGCGAGCATCAAGCACGCGCGCCCTCCACCTACCGTCCCTCAAGCGCAGCTGGCAGGGTCCGGGCCAGGATCTTCAGGTCGAGCAACAGCGACCATCGGTCGATGTAGGAGAGGTCCAATTCCGCCCAGTCATCAAAGTCCGGCGAGCGGCGGGCGCTCACCTGCCACAGTCCAGTGATCCCAGGCTTCATCGAGAGCCGCCGTCGGTGCCACAGATCGTAGACATCGACCTCGCGCGGCAGCGCGGGCCGAGGACCGACCAGAGACATCTGGCCGCGCAGGACGTTCCAGAGCTGTGGCAGCTCGTCCATCGACGCTCGACGAAGGAACCGTCCGAAGTGCGTCACGCGCGGATCCTTCGTCATCTTGAACGCAGCTCCGCGGACTTCGGAATGGGTCATAAGCTCACTGAGCCGATCCTCTGCGTCCAGGACCATCGTCCGGAACTTCAGGACTTCGAACCGGCGGCCATGGAGGCCGACGCGAGTCTGTCGGAAGAGGACCGGTGGGCCGTCAACGATCCGAATGGCGACTGCGATCGCAGCGAGGACGGGCGACAGGATGATCAGGCCAACGAGCGCGACGGTCAGATCGATGACCCGCTTCAGGACGAGCGCGACCATCCGGTCCGGACCGGACACCAGGGAGTAGACGGGCGTCCCGTCGAGATCCTCCATCCGGCCATGCGAGAATGCGCGGTCCAGGACGTCGATCGGGATCCGGACGATCTTGCCCTGCTCCTCGCATAGGTGGGCGATCGCGTTCATTCGGTCCCACTGGCTGAACGGCAGGCAGATCGCGACCTCGTCGACGACTTCGCTCTGAAGCAGCGTTTCGATCGTTTCGGTGGAGCCCAGGTAGCGCCATGGACGAGGGATGTCGAATGGCTCGTCGTCGACGAAACCCGAGACCCGGAGGCCGAGCTCGCGGTGGTCCTCGAGCTTTCTGGCGAACGCCTGGGCCCTCGGGCCGGACCCGACCACGAGGACGTATCGCGCGTTGTAGCCGCGCGCCCTGAGGCGCTCGAATCCCCAGCGCAGCACCACGCGGGTCGCCAACGTGAGCAGCCATTGCGAGGGGAACAGCAGGATCAGGAAAAGCCGGCTGACGTCAGGCAGGCGGATGGCGAAGAGGACGGTGCCCGTGATGAGGCCCATCACCACGGTGGCCTTCGCGATCGCGATGGCTTCGCTCCGAATCGACCACCGCGCCCGCGGCCGGTAGAGGCCGCTCAGCCACAGAATGATCACCCACGTCGTGGCAAACACGAGGGCCGCGAGGATCGGGACCTCGAGCAGCGGCCGCCAGACCTCGAGCCAATCTTCGCCGAAGCGCGTCCGCGAGAGCGCCACGAGCAAGACGAGCGCGAGCGCGGCATCGGCGAGCATCAGGAGCGCTCGAAATCCTGAGGCGTGGCGGCGAAGCATCGCGGGCGAGCCTATCGGTACGTGGTGCGCGGGCGCAATGGTACCGGGGGCCTACGAGGTGCCCTGCTTCAGGGACTGGGTTCTGTTGTGAACGTCCGGAGGGGGAAGTAGCTTTCCGCCCCTGCCGTCGTGGCCCAGAAGCTCTCGTCGGCGAGGGGCTGCGTTGTGCCAAGGTAGGCATTCAGGATGCGGGGGATCACGTTGACGGGGGTTGAAGTCGCCGGGAAGAGGCTCGGGTGATCGGGGGTGTGGGCAAGGAGCAGTGACCGGAACGTCTCGGACCCATCGCCCAGCCAGTGGCGGAACCCATGGTCGGAGAAGAACACCACGACCGATCCTGGCGATGCGTCGATGATGGTCCGAGCCGTGTTGAGCACCAGGGTGCTGGTGAATTCAATCTGTTCCACGACGTCCGCCTTCAGGCTCTCGCTGAGCGGTTCGGCGAGGTTGCAGTCCTCCCAGTAGCAGTCGTCAACGGTCACCGCCGTGCCATCGCGGCGGAAGACGATTGGATGATGGGGAGCCATGACGTGCGCGAAGACGAGTCGTGGCCCTGCTGACGCCTCTTGGGCGAGGCCCTCGAGAGCCTCGAATGTCCCCAGAATCCGCTGCGCATGGTCCGCGCGGAAGAGCGGGATCATCGAGTAGGTCGGGTGCTCTGTCAGCAGCCCGTTCGCCATCACCTGGTACTCAAACGCGGAGAGCTGCCCGGCATCGATGAGGCGGTCAGCGCTCCAGGGGGTCAGGTACGCGACGTCCGTGGGCAGGTGGACGAACTCGTAGCCGAGCTGGCGCGCGACCTGGACCGCGGATGCCCGCGAGATGAGCGAGCTCAGCCATCGATTCTGGGCGACGATCCCGCCCGGCGGGTTGGGCATGAGGTCGTCGATCGGTGCCGCGTTGAGGAATGACGCCAAGGTCAGGCCCGTCCTGTTGTAGTTCGAATGGGCACGCTCGGCAAGGTCGAATCCCAGCCGGTCGGCTTCCTCGAGGAACTCCGAATTGTCGAAGCCGCGCGCCGATTTGAGAGTGTCGGCGCGCGGGTAGCCATCAAGGAGCACGAGGTAGATGTCGGGCGCGTCGAAGGGGCCAGCCGTGGCGGGCCGAGGCGGTGTGGCGCTACTCGGGAGGCCAACCGTGGCGAGGCCAACCGACAGCACCAGTGAGCCGACGGTGGCAATGCCCACGAAGTTGAGGAAGCGAGTCAGACCGCTCCAGTCGGGCGCTGAGGGACGTCGCCGTCGCACCGAGGTCCATGCCACCCCAAGCGCCCCAATGGCAAGCACAACGGCCGCGATCCGCAGGTCAACGGCGGCCACGACCGCCAGCGCGGCGAGGTAGGAGCCCTGGGCCGCCCCCAGTGCCCGACTGAGCATGAATTGGAGCAGAAGCGCCACGAGCACGACGACCCCGAGAGGCCGCACCAGTGCGAATACCGGTGGCCACCACGTGACGAACTGCCCGACGACGCATCCGGCCGCGAGCAGGGTCGGATAGACGGCAATGGACCAATGTGACCCTATCCGGCGCCCGAGCATCTACGGGGCCAGTGCCTGGGTAAAGTGGAGCGCGGCGAACACGACGAACAGCGCAGCGAGTCCGGCAAGTCCAACGAGCTCGAACCATCGTGCCTTGCGTTTGGCCAGAACCCACGAGAAAGGCCATGCAACGGCCATGTACCTCGCAACCGACTGCAGGAGCGAGGTGTTTAGGAACATCGCACCAAACGTGCCGATCCACATCACGGCGACCAATACGACATGCGCAGCCGGGAAGCGGTCATGGCGGAGGTACACAAGAAGGAAGGTGTAGAGGCAAAGGATGCCGATCAGGAGCAGCACAATCGGATCGAATCGATCGAGGACCGGTGTCGTGTTCCCAGTGGCCGGACGCCCGATGTTGCTCCATGCTTCTTGGGCCTTGAGCATGCCGAAGGGCTCACCGAAGGACAGTCCAAGCAAGAGCGCGAATGCGCCAAAGCCCAAAGGTCCTGCCAACAACCAGAACATCCTTCGAGATCGCCAGCTCTCCACATGTCGCCAGCCGCCCATGTCGTTCGCGATGAGCACGGCGAGTGGGAGGCCGATCAAGAGCCCCTGTGCGCGTGTGAGTGTCGCGAGTCCATACAACACAGCCATCAGCCACCACCGCCGATGCTCGGCGGCTAGGAATGCGCCTGCAGCGAGCAGCAGGAACAAGCTGTCGGTGTATGCCATCGCGAACGCCACGGCGCCCGGGGCGAACGTCACGAACGCCAGGCTGCGGACCGCCCGATCGTGGTCGAGGTGGTTGAGTGCCAAACGGTAGAGGACGGCCAGCGCGGCCACGAAGGCGAGGTTTGCCACGAGGATCCCGGCGATCGTGATATCGCCAAGAGTCAGGACCGACGCCGCCCGCGTGACGAGGGGATACAGTGGGAAGAACGCCCAATCTCGGAAAGCTTGGCTGACCGGCTCGGCGTGGTAGCCCTCGGCGGCAATCCCGAGCAGGTACACGGAGTCCGACCCCGTCAGGCTCCGGAGGACGATGCGCTCGTCGAAGGCAGGGCCGGCGTACCCAAGCGGGATGTTGTTCTCAAGGAACAACGCGAGGAGGACGAGGATCCCGCGGGAGACGACGAAGAGCGCCGCGATCGCCGCCCCCGCCTCCCTCCATCGCATGGCTTGCATGCTACCGTCCCGCCGTGGCCGCGAACACGTTCGGTCTTCGGCTGCTCGCCCGGCCGGCGGTCCAGCTTGCGGTCCTCGTCGTCCTCGCGGCGATCGCTCTCGCCTTCCGCGGTCTCCAGTTCTGGGTCCTGACCGGCGAGATCCAGTGGGGCTACGACTTCTCGTTCTACTGGCTGGCCGGGCGCCGCCTCCTCGAAGGCGAGTCCATCTACTCGGCGGCCCAGCTCGCCGGGCCCTACTCGCCCCAGGGCCAGGACGGCTTCCTCTACCCGCCGCCGCTCGCCGCGGTCATCACCCCGCTGTCCGCCCTGTTCGAGACCGACTACCGGCCGGCGAACTGGATCTGGGCTGGGATGGGCGCCGCCGTCCTCGTCGTATCGATCCTCGCGATCGGGCGGTTCGAACGCCTCGGCGCGCGCTACCCGCTCCTGGCCGGGGGTCGCCGCTGGCTGCTCGTCGCGGCGGCGTTCGCCTTCCCCCCGGTCGTCGGCGAGCTGGTCATGGGCAACGTCCACCTGCTGCTGCTGGGGCTGTTCGCGGTCGCCTGGCCCGGTCTTCGTCG
This sequence comes from Chloroflexota bacterium, assembly GCA_012026785.1. Taxonomy (GTDB): domain Bacteria; phylum Chloroflexota; class Limnocylindria; order Limnocylindrales; family CSP1-4; genus UBA5189. The sequence goes on from VEOW01000064.1 coordinate 12,444, forward strand.
AGGCGACGCGCAGGGCGAGTGGCGGGCCGGCCTGGCGGTCGGGATCGCCGCGGTCGTCAAGGTCTTCCCGGGTCTGCTGATCGTGTGGTTCCTCGCGTCACGGCGCTACCGGGCCGCGGCGGGCGTCGTCATCGGGGCGCTGGTCGTGACGATCGCGACCCTCGAGTTCACCGGGGTCGAGCCATGGCGCCAGTACCCGACCGTCCTCGCCAACCTGTCGGCCCCGGCGGATGTGACCGACACCCTCGCGCCGACCGTCTGGCTGGCGCCCGTTCTCGGGTTCGAACCCGCCCGCTGGCTGATCGCGGCGATCGGGGTCGCCCTCGTCGTCATCGTCGGACTCCGGTTGCGACGCGACGTTCCGTCCCAGGCCCGTCCGACGACGCTCGCCGCGAGCTTCGGGGCCGCCGTCACGGTCTCGATCCTCGTCGCCCCGGCGCTCTACCACCACTACCTCGCGATCCTCGTCCTGCCGCTCTTGCTCGGGCTCGTGGCAGGCGTCCAGGTTCGATGGCTGGCCCTCGCCTACCTCCTGATGTGGGGCGGCCAGCAGGACGCCCTCGGCGAGTGGTCGTGGCTCGTCAACCGGGCCCTGCCGACGGCCGGGGCGCTGGTGCTGCTGGTGGCGCTGGTGGTTCGCGTCAGGCCGACTCGGCCTGGGTTCGAACCTCGACCGTGATCGACGAGCCGGCGTCGGCGGTCAGGGCCAGCCGCCACCGGCCGGCCTTCGGGTTCAGCGGCACGACGGCCTCGATCCGTCGGCCCGTCATCTCCTCGACGAGTTCGTGCCTCGCGAGGTCCCGCCAAGTGAAGAATCGAGCGAGCTGACGCTGCAGCATCCCGACGTACGCCGCGGTCAGACCGCACAGTCGATCCGCGATGACCATCCGCCGCGACACCGTCGCCAGGCCACGCAGATCGGCGAATGCCCGGGGCCATGGCATCTCGACGCCCGGCGCGAAGCGTGAGACGTCTTCGATCGGCGGCAGGTACACGGAGCTGACGGGGTCGTTGCGCTCGACCGCCGCCCAGCTGATCGCGTCGGTGATCGCGCCGTTTTCACCAACGAGCGTGACGGCCGGTTCGGGGACAATCGGGGCGACCGTCAGTCGGCAGTCGACGTGGTCCGCGCTGATGTCCTGGTTCTTCTGCCGGTCGATCTCGCACGAGTGCGTGACGACGAGGGCGAACATCGTGTCGAGCGCGACCTCGCGGCCGTGCGGAAGCCGGAAGAGCGCCGGGTTCGGGTAGCCGGGGATCCGGCCGATCGGGTCGAAGACCTCCCCGGGTGGGGTCTCGCCGGTGACGCGCGTCCTCGCCAGCGAGAGATAGGCGATGTCGCCCGAGCTCAGCTTCCCCGAGTCATCGACCGGGCGATAGACCTCAGCCGCGTCGGGCATCGACGGTCGGCATGCCCCCGAAGAACTCGTCTGGCGTCACATCGGCGATGTCGTCTCCGGCGCCGGACTCCAGCGGCGACGGGTACCGGACGGCCTGTCGGGCCCACATCACATCCCGAATCGCTGCGGCGAGGCGGTCGGCGCGCGAGCTTGACGGGTCGCCCGGGTGGACCGGCTCATCCTCGAGCAAGAGGGCGACCGGAACCTCCAGGGCGTTCGCGATTCGGCGGATCGTCCCGACCGCTACGCGGTCGATGGGGGTCTCGCCAGTGGCGAGCATGCGGACGGTTCGCGCCTGGAGGTGCGCCCGCCGTGCGACGGCCGCATACGACGCGTCGCGCGCCTCGATGATGCTGCCGATCTTCGTCATCCCGCCTCCAGTGCGCTGAAGCGCATGATGTCATGCGCTGTGACGCACGTCAATGGTCACGTTGGCCCTTTCAGGTTTGGTCTGGCGGGCTACACTCCCGAGCCGTGGGTCAGCCTCAGACCGTACGGCCCGGCCGCCCGCTCGCGCTGGCGGCGGTCCTGACGTTTCTCTGGCCCGGCCTCGGGCAACTGTTTGAGGGACGCCGAGGGACGGCTGCCCTCTTCGCCATCCCCCTGCTGCCCATCGCGCTCGTCGGGGTGCTGTTCCTGGCCGATGGAGCAGAGGTAGCCGCCCTCAGGCTGTTCGACCCGACCCTCGCGATGACGGTGTTCTGGCTGGTCGTGGCGGTCGCGGCATGGCGACTCGTGGCGCTCGGGGAGCACCTCGTCGTCCGCGGTCGTGGCCGAGTTCGCCGATCGGAGCTGGTCGTGGTCGGGCTGCTCGCCCTGCTCGTCTTCGAAACGCACGCAATCGTCGGCAACATCGCCCTGTCGTTCCACGACGCCGGCACCGCGATCTACGACCCCGGACCGACGCCGGGCCCGAACGACACGCCGCGGCCGAGCGGCGTGCCCGAGCCCAGCCCTTACGAGACGCCGGCGACCGCGGAATCTCGGATCAACGTCCTCCTGATCGGGGTCGACTCCTCCAGCACCCGCTCGCACGCCCTGACCGACACCCTCATCGTCGCAAGCGTCGATCCGGCCTCTGGCGACACCTCGATGGTCAGCTTCCCTCGAGACATCGCCGAGTTCCCGATGTACACCGGCGGGACCTACTTCGGCAAGATCAATTCCTTCGCCAACTACGCCGAGCGGCACCCACGCCAGTTCCCGGACGGTGGGATCCCATCGCTGATGCGGCAGCTCGGGTTCCTGCTCGGCATCCCCATTCACTACTACGCGTCGGTCAGCCTCGAGGGCTTCGTCAAGGTCATCGATGCCCTCGAGTATGTCGACGTCAACAACCCGCGTGAGATCGCCGATCCGCGGTACGGCGGCTGGACGGACGGACGGCCGATCGGCTTCTACCTCCCGAAGGGCCCGCAGCGTCTCGACGCCCAGGAGGCGCTGGCCTACGCTCGCTCCCGGATGGGTGCCGGCGACAGCGATTTCACCCGGGCGGCCCGGCAGCAACAGCTCCTCTCGGCCGTCCGCGCTCGCGTAACCGACCCGTCGCTCCTGCCCCGGCTGCCATCGATCCTGTCCGCCGTCGGCGAGACCATCCGGACGAACTTTCCACCTGACCGGCTGAGCGAGATGCTCCTGCTTGCGAGGCGGGTTGACGACGGGGCCACGAAGCGCGTCGTGCTCGGCCGCCCATATTCCTTCCACCCGCCGACGAACTCGACCGGCGGGACCTACATCCTTCGACTCCGGATGCCGCGCGTCGAGGCCCTGTCGGTCGAGCTGTACGGCCAGGACAGTGCGTACTGGACGCCGGACGCAGGTCCGGCGCCTACACCCATGAGGAGCTGATGAACGAGATCCGGGCGCGTCTGGCGAGACTACCGCTGGCCGGACGCGTTTTCGTCACGCTCGCCCCGATTGCCGTCGCCCTGGTGGCGGTCATCGTGCTGTCCAGTCCATCGGCCCCGACGACGGCCGTCGCGACACCCACCCCGCCCGCACCGACTGCGGTACCGAGCAGCGCGCCACCCGCGACCATCGAACCAGCCACGCCGTCGCCCGGACCGACGGACGCCGCTGCCGATCCGCTGCTGGGTCTCGACGGCCGCTTCACGATCCTGCTCCTTGGCAGCGACTACCGGCCCACCCACCCGGGCAATCGGACGGACGCGATCATGGTCGTCAGCATCTCGCCCGTCGACGGCTCGGTGGCGGCGCTGAGCATCCCGCGCGATACCGCTCGCTTTCCGCTGCCCGACGGTGGCGTATACGACAACAAGATCAACGCCCTCTACCAGGCCACGATCGCGCGGCTCGGCCGCGAGCCGGCGGGGACGGAGATCAAGCGGATCATCGGCACGGGACTCGGTATCGAGATCGACTGGTACGCGGTGATCGGGATGTACGGCGTCACCGAGCTGATCGATGCGATCGGGGGCGTCGACGTCACGCTCGAAACGGCCGTGAACGATCCCTACTACTGGGTCAACAGCCATACCCAAGGAGTGCACTTCCCGGCCGGCAAACAGCATCTCAACGGCGCGCGGGCGTTGATCTTCGCCCGGACCCGCCAGGGCGACAGCGACTTCCAGCGGGCGCGGCGGCAGCAGATCCTCGTTCTGGCGACCGCGAGCAAGGTTCTCGACCGCGGTGAGGGACGGCTGCCGGCCCTCGTCAAGCTCGTCGCTGACTGGGTTCGCTCGGACCTCGGCCTCGAACAGGCGGCCGCGGTCTACGCACTCGTCCAACGAGCCGACCTTGAGAACGCCCAGTCCGTCGTCCTCGGTCCCCGCTATGCCGACAAGATCCCGGGATCGGTGAGCTATGAGCTCAGGCTAGACAAGGTCCGGGCCCTCACCGCGGAGTGGTTTGCCCCGGCCGAGCCGACGCCTGCGCCGTCGTCCTAGGTTCGGGATTTGGAGGTCGCCTCAAAGCCCTTCGAACGAGCGTGACGGAACCGGGCCGCGCGGCGGCCCACCAGGCGGCGGTGACGGCGACGGTCAGCAGGAAGCCGTTCAGGCTCGTGGCGTACGTTCGAACGAAGGCGACCGTGATGAGCGCCGCCGCCGCTCGATCCACAGGGCTCGCACCCAGTCGTCCGAGCAGCCGTCCGCAGCCCTGGGTGGCGAGGCCCAGGAGCAGCATCAGGCCGAGCGCGAGCGGTACACCGGCATTCACCCATGCCTCGGCGAGGATCCCGGGTGCGGCGAATGCCGGCTCAGTGCCGGGAAACAGGCGTTCATAGAGCCAGACGCCAAGTGGTGGGTGGTCGTCAGGGATCCCGAGCAGGGGCGACAGCCGGCGGACGTAGGTCGCGCCCGCCCAGAACGGTTCGTCGCTGGGAATGGCTTCGACGGCCACGTCGATCGTCTGGGGCTGGATCAGTACGATCCGCCCGACGCTGCGGTTCCACGCGAACTCGAGGAAGTCAGGTACATCCCGGAAGGACGCTTCCGGGCCCATCCGCGCGAGAAGCACACCGAAGAACAGGACGACGGCCAAACCGGTAAGCAGGAGCCATGTGCGGGGTCGGGGCCGCCAACCACTCCACCAGGCCATGAGGAGCCCGGCGAGCAGGAGCTCGAAGGGCAGCGCACGCGAGGCGAGCAGGACCTCGAGCACGCTCACGGCGCCGACGACCAGTGCGGCAGTGGCAAGCCGCTTGGCGGTGCGCGCGGCAAGCGCCCAGCCGAGCACGACCAGCGCCGCCGGCGGAACGAGCCAGCGGAAGGCATCGAAGACGAGGCCACCGAATGCCGGCCGGGACGCTTGCGGGTCCAGACTCAGGAGCGGGATTCCAGCCCGGGCCACGATCGACCCCAGCGCGACCAGTCCCGCGATGGCGGCCAGCCACACCACCCACCACCGCACCGGCGAATCGTTGGTTCCACTCGGGATGGGTGCCATCCGCCCCCACGCCCAGGCGCCAAGTATGGAGCCGGCCCCGGCGGCAGCCATTGCGATGGCGGCCAGAAGCGGCCCACCGGTCGCGCCGCCCGCGGCGAGGATGATGGAACCCGCCGCGACGAGGACGACAAGCGATAGCGTGAGTGCGCGAGTGGGCGTCGCAGGCTCGAGTGGGCGGTTTGGCGGGCCCCCGCTCCACCAAGCGAGGACGGTGCCGACGATGACACCCGCCAGCGTGAGGACGACGACGATGGGTGGCGACATCGCCAGGAGTATGGCGTCCGCGGCGGACTGGAGCGTTCGAATTCGCCACGCGCGGGGCGCCCTCAGCCGCTATCGTGTCGCCCGGCTTCCGCAATACTGAGGACCGTTTGGCGAGGAGGATCGGTTTCGTGGCAGACAATGACGCGCCGGCGGGTCAGGCCAATGGTCGGCAACTGAACGAGGATTGGGCCGCAACCGTCCTCGGGCTCGTCCTCATCGCACTCGCCATGCTCGGCGTCATCACCAAGGCGATGGTGCCCTGATGACGGCTCTGGAGACCCCCCTCAGCCGAAGCGAGGAGCGCGTCGAGACCGGGTACGGCGGGCTGATCGGCGGGATCGTCGTTCTGCTCATCCTCGGGGCAGCCGCCCGATTCCTCGACGCCAACGTCGCGTCGTGGTTCGCAGGCACAGCGTTGGCGGGCCCTGCCAAGGCGATCGAGTTCCCGGTGTATGCCATCGCACTGGGGCTCCTCGGGAACCTGGCACTTGCCATGCTGGGGTTGCGAGAGCGATTTCGGGCGGCATTCCGGACCGAGTTCCTGATCAAGACGGGCCTCGTCCTCCTCGGGGCCTCGATCAACCTGTCGATCATCCTCTCGGCTGCGGGACCGGCAATCGCGCAGTCGGTCTTCATGATCACGGTCGTCTTCCTGTTCACTTGGTGGATCGCGGGCGTGCTCGGGCTCGAGCCAAAGCTCCGAGCCCTCTTGGCGGCCGGTCTCGCGATCTGCGGCGTGAGCGCGGCCATCGCCGCGGCTGGCGCAGTGCACGCAAAGAAGGAGCAGCTCGCCTACGTGGCGGGGCTGGTCATCCTCTTCGCAATCCCGTCGATCTTCATCCAGCCCTGGCTGGTCGGTCTGCTCGGACTTCCCTCCGCCGTCGCGGGGGCGTGGATCGGCGGCAACATCGACACGACCGCGGCCGTGACCGCCGCCGGGACGCTCGTCGGCGAGGATGCGCTGAAGATCGCGACGATCGTCAAGGTCACCCAGAACGCGATGATGGGCGTGGTCGCGGTGCTCCTGACGATCTACTTCGTCATGCGCGTCGACCGGACGCCCGACTCCCCGCGCCCCGGGCTCGGCGAGCTGTGGGTCAGGTTCCCGAAGTTCGTCCTCGGGTTCATTGCGGCTTCCATCATCGGCACCTGGTTCGTCGGGGCCGTCGCCGCGGACACCGGGACGGCTGCGATCGGCGCCATCAACGGGATGCGGACCTGGTTCCTGATTCTGGCCTTCGTCAGCATCGGGCTTGAGCTTCGAGTCACGTCGCTCCGGGAGGCTGGATGGCGCCCGATCGGGGTCTTCGCCATCGCGACCGTGTTCAACCTCGCCCTGGCGCTGGTCGTCGCATCGATCCTGTTCGCCGGCTTCAGCGTGAGCTGATCGGAGCGGTACTTCTCGGCCATGAACCCGTAGCCGAAAACTTTTGCATTGGGTATGGCATGCGGACGCCGAAGTCCGTTACGCTTTCGTAAGTGTCGTCTCCAGCGCTAGCTCGCGTGTTCCCCCGCCAGGCCGGTCGGCGCCTGCCACCGATTCCGCCTGACGTCGAGGATCTCGGCCCGCACGACGTCCTTCGTGTTGCCCTCACGGCCCTCGGGCGGGAGCGGCTCGCGTTATCGGCCTCGTTCGGTCCGGAAGACATCGTGATCCTCGACATGCTGGCGGAGTTGGAACCGCAGCCTCGCGTGCTCACCCTTGACACGGGTCGCCTGCCGGAGGAAACGTATCGGCTGATCGACCGCGTTCGATCTCGATACGCCGTCGAGGTGGAGGTATTCGCGCCGGAGGCGGAAGCGGTCGAGGCGATGGTCCGCGAGCACGGGCCTAACCTCTTCTACCGGTCCGTCGAGAACCGGATCCTCTGTTGCGACGTTCGGAAGGTGCAGCCCCTGCGGCGTGCCCTGCAGACCGTCGACGGTTGGATCGCGGGGGTCCGGCGAGACCAGATCGCCACGCGGGCGCAGACACCCAAGATCGGCCTGGATCTGGCTCATGGTTTGATCTGGAAAGTCGCGCCGCTGGCCGACTGGACCGAGGCGCAGGTCTGGGCGTACATCCACGAGCGGGACCTGCCGTACAACGAGTTGCACGATCAGGGCTACCCGTCGATCGGCTGTGCACCCTGCTCGAGAGCCGTGGAGCCGGGTGCCGATCCCCGGTCGGGCCGGTGGTGGTGGGAGCAGCCGGAGGACCGCGAGTGCGGCATCCACGTCCCGCCGTCGGCCCGGGATGGCGGCTGAACGTCCGTCCCTAGCTACGCTTCTCGGTCGGCGCGCAAGTTGGCGATGTCCTCGTCCTGCGCTTTCGGGCCGCCGCCGAGCACCATCCATGAGACGCTCCCGGCGATGCCCAGCGGCAGTGTCGTGACGGCACGCAGTAGGATCGCCGCGGCCCCGGCGGCCGCCGTGTCGACACCCTGGGCAACAAGCAGGACGACAAGGACCGCGTCAGCGGCGCCGAGTCCAAAGGGAAGCGCTGAGATCACGCCAGCGCAGATCGAGAGGCCGTACGCGGCCCACACGCCCGCGGGGTTGACCTCCGCCCCCAGGGCATCGAGGACGAGCCAGAGTTGGGTCGCGAATATGGCGAAGATGAGCGCTGTGGTCGCCACGAAATGGCCGCTTCGGCGAGGATCAAGGGTGATGTCTCGGAGCCGGACGTCCATTGCCGCGAGGCCTGTGCTCAGGCGCCGGAGTCTCGCGGACGCGAACCGGCTGAGCACGCCGGCGAGCAGTAGCCCCGGGCGCAGCCCGAGGGCGTACAGGATGGACGGCGCGAAAGCCAGGACGGCGGCCACAAGCCAGCCCCCGGCAACAATCGGGAGCGGCGCTGGAATCAAGGTCCCCAGGGCCGCTGCGCTCGCCGTGACCAGCATCAGTCCGATTGCCCACAGTCGCTCGGCCAGAATGACCGCGGTAGAGCTCTCGTACGGAACGGCATGGCGGCGCTGCAGAACGATCGCCCGAAGGACCTCGCCCGAACTCGCCGGTGTGAGGTTGTTGATCGTGTTGGCGAATGAGGTGACTGGCACGAGCGTACGGATGGGCAGCGCGCTCCCGACTGCGTCCATCAGGCTCCGCGATCGCTCGGCCCAGAGGGCGATGACGATGAGGTTGAGGGCCAGGGCCGCGAAGAAGAGCCACCCGTCCAGTCTGGCGACCAAGGCCGCCGCCTCCCACGGCCGCGTCCGCCACAACACGATCAGAAGGAGTGCTAGCGAGACGAGACCCCAAACGACGACACGACGCACGCGGTCAGATGGTAGCCTCGACTGCACGCCTGAGCGCCGTCTGCACGTGCCGCTCGGCCGCAGAAGCCTTGAGGGAGAGGCGACCGTAGCTTGAACCTGCTCCGACGCGCCATGCCCCGCCCGACCGATCTCGCGACACCGGAGCACATCGTCGTCATCTGCTCGCTGCTATTTGCCCTGGTCGTCCAGTCGAGCCTTTTCACCTACTCGGAATGGATGTTGGGCGACATGGCGTATCACCGTGGCGTCGCCTACACCATGCAAGCCGGCCTCGTCCAGGGTGAGGGACCCTTTCGGGGGTTGTTGACGTACTACGGCGGCCTACACCCACTCATCACTGGGACCCTGGCAGCGGCGTTCGACGTCACCTTCGACGCGATTGTTTCGGTTGTGTCGTGGTTCGGCGGACCGGCGTGGGTTCTCACCGCGTGGTTCGCAGGTCGTCGGATGTGGCCGAATGACAGGCTCGCGGTCGCGGCCTTCGTGGCTCTGGCGACGTTCGCTGTCCCATTCTCCACCGATCGGACGATCACTGGCGACATCTGGACGTCAAGCACACTGGCCGCAGGCCACGCCTATTGGCCGATCTACCCGCGTGACGTCGCACTGCTCCTGACGCTCCTGCTGGCGGCTGTGCTGCTTCATCCGAATCGGGCGCGGCGTGTTGTCATTTCCGGCCTCCTTATAGGCGCTATGGTCTCGGTCCACCTGGAGCTCGGGCCACTCGCGGGGATCCTCGTTGCGGCGGTCATGGGCTGGCAGGCGTTACGAGACCGTGACCGGTCTCACTTGGTCGACATTGCACTCGTGGGCGGCATCTCGATCCTGATTTCCGCATGGTGGTGGATCCCGCGAGCCCAGGCCATCCTCGCGGGGGGCGGACTTCTCATCTCGGACTACCCACTCAACGTCCCACTGCGCTTGGATGTGCCGCGCTACCTGACATCAATGGGTATCGTGGGCGTCCTGTCGTTGATCGGATTCGCTCTCCTTCTCAGTCGTCGGTTTCGAGGACCGACTGCTACGGTCATCCTCGTCTGGGCCGCGACCTTGCTCTTCCTGATCCCATTTGATCGGATTGCACCCGAATTGGATCCGGTCAACGAACGACGCCTCTGGCTGGTCTTCTCGATCCCTGCGACCGCCGCGGCTGCAGTGGCTGCATCGCAGATCGTACGCGTCGTACCAAGAGGCGTGAGCGCGGCGTTAATCCTGGCGGCGGCGCTCTCGATGCTACCGGGCACGAAGGCCACACTCGAATCAGTTAACGCATCGTGGCGCGCCGAAGGATTTGCCGGCCGCATGGCGTATGACCCACAGGTCTGGGTGCCGCTATGGGACGGACTCCACGACGAGGTCGTGGCGGAGCACGGAATGGTGATGGCCACGTACGACATGTACTCCGTCTGGACGTGGTCCTTCACGGGCGCTCAACAGGTGAGCGTATGGATACCCGGCCCAGTGAAGTTGGGGTTCGATCCCGAGGTCCTGACGGGTCTGGGCTACCTCGAGCGAAACGAGCTGACTCGCACGGGATTCCAAGGCCGTGCAGCGATGTGCGCGATTCTTCCCACTGCGGGTGCAACGATGTTGCTGTTGGATCGATCTGATGGCCTCGTTGCGACCTACGATCGAACTCCAGCCTCGGAATTCAGGGTCGATGCCGGAGATCGTGATCTCGCGTCGATCAATCGGCCGGTCGCGCCGGGCGTTGTGTATCAGGATGGCGGAGGGTTCGATCAACTCCAGTTGCAGCCGGGCGGAAGCTACAGGGTCGATTGGGTCGACCCGAATATCCGCATGATCGGAATCGTGGCACAACTACCGAGGGGCGATGCCCCAGCCATGGAGGTTCGTGTCGGCGGGGAAGTCTTCAATGTTACCGCCGAAAAGGCCTCGCCGACGCCGTACTTCATTGACACGCCGAACGGCGTCGATGATGGGATTGTGATCAGTGCCAGACAGGCGTTTCGCCTGTTCCGCGTCTCGGGTTACACCGTCGCACCGGAAATGGACGGTCCTGATGGTCCGTTCACTGTACCGATCGCCGACTTCTGCCGATGACCGGTGTGATCCTCGGAGTAGGCTGGTCTCTTCTCGCGCTCGTCGCTTTCGCGCTCCTGCTCGTTCTTCCGGGCATGTCGTTGGCGCGCCGACTCGTAGCCATGTCCGACTTGACAACACTCTGGGTTGCGGCCGTCCTCATCTCTCTCCTTCTCAATGCAGCGTTGACCGCCGCCCTGCTCACCGTCGGCGTGTATGACCCGCGCTACGTCGTCGCTGTGACGATTCTCGTGTCGGTCCTGAGCCTTCCATCACTCGTTCGCTGGCTCAGGGCCGTGCCACCGCCGGTGGCCGTCGTCGTGGGGCTGTCCCTGCTCGTGGCTGTCGCCCCTTGGGTAGCGTCGGTCTGGCGACTGGATTTCGCACCCTCGAACACCCTCCAGTGGTATTACTGGGACCTTGGACGTGCGCTGAGCACGGCTGGCGGCATCCCGGGGACAGTCCAGGAGTTCGGCCGCGCCGTCCCATGGCTGCCCGACTACGTCTTCTTCAACGGTATTTCGGAAGCCTACTCGGTGCTGATGGCACCAGCGGGCTCGGCTGTCGCAATGCAAGTCTGGCGCGTGCCGCTGGCGGCGGCGGGCCTCGTGGCGATGTACCTGGTTGCGCGGCTCTGGCTCGACCGTCTCCCTGCCATTGTCGCTGTCGCTGCAGCGGGCGCGAGCGTCTTCTTCCTGATGAAGTTCAACGCGTACAAACCGGAGTCACTCGGTATCGTCGTGGGGCTATTGGCAGCATGGCTGGTGGTACGGGGAAAGCGCGAACGAAACGCAACTTGGATGGCCCTCGGCGGAGTCGCGCTGGGAGTCGATGTCGCCATCCACGCGATCGCCGCGACCATAACAGGACTCGTCCTGATGGCCGCCGCCGTCGCGGAGCTGGTCACCGTCGCGGAAGTCCGACGACGCTCGCTGGCCTTGCTCGCTGGCACGGCCGTGATCACCCTGAGCGTTGCTGTCGGTACAGGTGTTGCCCTGCAGGGACGACCGCTGGTCGTCACGGAGGTGCTCCGCCCCGCCGCCGGCCGGCCGGTCGATCCCACATGGACATACCTGCAATACAGCAACGGCAACTTCGCCGGCCAGCCACCACCTTCCCGAAGCACCCGGCTCGCCGCGGGCGTGCGGAGTCCGTGGCCCGGGATCCAGCTGGGGTGGCCCAGGGGCCTGTGGCTCGTGTGGGTCGCCGGGATGGGGATCCTGTTCGCCGCCGTATTCGGGGATCGGCGAATTCGCGCCGGATTGCTGGCAGGCGTGCTCGGATGCGCGGCGCTCGCTGCCGGAATCGCCTTCTTCGCTGTGGCCTTCTCGACGTACGTCCCACAGCACACCGGCCTCGTCCGCTTCGCCCAGTACATCCCGGGCGGACTCGGCTTCGCCGTTGGGTTCGCTGCCCAGGGATACATCGTGCTCTGGCAGCGGATCACGGGCGGGCTCCCCTCTCGGGGATTCGCGTCGGTTGTGGCTGCGGTCTCGATCGCCTGCCTCGTGATCGTCGCCCGAGAATCGTACCGAGGGGACGACGGGATTCCAGCGCAAGGCAGGGAGGCGATCGCGGAACTGGCGCGGCACGGGGAACCCGGCGACGTCGTTCTCTCCAACGCGCTCACGACCGGGCAGCTTGAGTTCCACACTGAACTCGAAGCGCCGCTCGAGGGTCGGCAGCCGCTCATCGAGGAGCCGGCGTTTCTCGATCATGCCAATGCCATGCTGCTCGCCGCGCATCGGTTCTTCGGCCCGGAGCGCGATCCTGCCGTCCTTCAAGCGTTGGGCGTGAGGTGGGTCCTGGTTGCCGATCAGCCTAGGCTCCTCGGCGCGAGCGCGTCGCTGGGAGGAAACGTTGCTGATGCGGACCGTGATCCGCGATTGACGCTTCGGTGGCAGGGAGCCGGAGTGGCCCTGTTCGAAGTCATGACCGGAGCGGGAGACGAAACATGAGTCCGAACGGCCGTTCGGCGGCCTAGACTGCTGCCGTGCCAAGCCTGCTGCGCCAAATTGGGCTCGTCCTGGCGGTCGTGCAGCTCGTCCTCGCGATCTGGGCCGGCAGGAGAAGTAGCACGCGTGGACTCGTCGTGCCACTGGCGCTGACGGGCATTGCCCTCTTCGTCGTGGTCGTGCTGCCCGACGCGGTGCGGGTCATCCAGAACCTGATCGGTCTAGGTGGGGAGAGCGCCGGTGGCATCATCACTGCCTTACTCTTGGCGGTGGCGCTCTCCTACGTACTCGTGTTCTACGTCCTCGCCAAGGTCGAGCGCCAAACCCAGAGACTACGCCGCCTGATCGTCGCCCTTTCCGCGGCGCAGCTCGAGTCCGCCGGCACGCCTTCCGATGGCGGGATCATGGTCATCATTCCTGCGTACAACGAAGAACAGTCGCTGCCAGCAGTGCTCTCCGCGATCCCCGAGCGGGTGGAGGGACTGCCGGTCCGGGTCCTCGTGGTCAATGACGCCTCACGCGATGGCACACGCAGGGTCGCGTTGGCAGGGGGCGCGCACGTCGTTTCGCATCCCGTGAACGGCGGCGGCGGTTCGGCACTGCAATCCGGCTACCTCGTGGCCCAACAGGCCGGTGTGAGCATCGTCGTGACGATGGATGCCGACGGTCAACACGACCCTGCCGAGATCGAGCGTCTCGTTGCACCGATCGTTCGAGACGAGGCTGACTTCGTCGTGGGCTCACGTCGCTTGGGTCTCTACGAGCCGGAAGCCGGTGCAAGCGGCGTCGCGCGCAATGTCGGTCTCACCGTGTACACCGCCTTGGTAAACCTGCTCGGCGGCACTCGCATGACTGACGTGTCGAACGGCTTCCGCGCGATTCGTGCGAGCGGCCTGACCTCCATCGTGTTCACCGAGGATCAATTCCACAATCCCGAGCTGCTGATGGGGGCAGCCCGCGCCGGCCTCAGGATTGCCGAGGTGCCGGTGACCATCCGCAGACGCACCGCGGGCACATCCAAGAAGGGTTCCACCCTTCGCTACGGCGTTGGTTTCTTGCGGGTCGTGCTGCGGAGCTGGTTGCGCTAGCGACCCCTCGCGCGGGAGCCGGCGTTCTCGGTCGTCCAACGGCTGCGGTGCCAGGCTTCGATCCGCTGACCCCGCATCAGGTTCCACCAGCCGACGAGGAACGCCGCATTCACGACCGCAACCGCCAAGGCGAATGCCGCGACGCGCGGTGGGGTCGCTCGACGGCGCCTGATGGCCCAGGCAGCGACGGACAGGACGACCCATGCAGCGATGGCCGCCAACGGGATCGCCCAGAGACCGGATCCACCGGCCAGCAGCTCGATTCCCGCGCCGAGGGCGGCGAGCCCGACGAGCCAGGGCGTTCCCCAGCGCAGGAGCTTGTGGGACCAGATCGCGAGCGCGGCCGAAGGATCTCGCCACGGGGCGAGGCGGGCGGCCATGGACAGGTTCGCCCGGATCCCCCGCGTCGCAGTCCGGCTGCGGTTCTGGAATTGCGCGCGCAGTCCTGCGATCGGTCGATCCGCGGCAACGGCCTCGGGAACGGCCACCACCCGCCTACCCTCGGCGCGGACATACAGCGGCAGAAGGTGGTCCATCGAGGCATGCGCCGGGACGTCTCGATACGAGCTGTGTCGAACGGCGAGGAGCGCGCCGGTGACGGCCGTCAGCCAGCCGGCACGGCTCTCGAGACGGCGTACCAGCTGCTCGTATCGCCAGTACAGCCCCTCGTTTCGACTGGTCTGCGTCCGCTTCGCGTCGACCCACTCCAGGCGACCGGTGGTGCAGCCGACGCGTTGGTCGGCGAACGGTGCGACAAGCTGGGCGATGCACCCGGGAGCAAACCTCGTCTCGGCGTCAGAAAGGATGACGATCTCGCCTTGCGCTTCCCGGAAGATTGCGTTCTGGGCCGCCGTCTGACCGCCGCGGGCGAGATCGAGGTACCGGATTCGCTTTTCACTGGAGGCGAGCCGCTCAAGGATAGCCATCGATTGATCCGTCGACCCGTCGGAGGCCACGATGACCTCGAGCTCGAACGGTCCCTCCTGCGCCAGGATGTTCGCCACGCGACCCTCGAGCTGACGTCCCTCGTCGTGGGCCGCGATCCCCACGGTGACGAGGGGTCGCGCGGAGCTGTCAGATTTGGGCACGAACGGCCGAACCCGGGCCTTGATGGCTGCCGCCACAGGGTAGCCGGCGTAGACCCAGACCAGCAGGGCGCTTGCGATCCAGAAGAGCCATCCTGCGGGCGTCATGTCGCAACTTCGGGCCAGGGAAGCCTTGGGAAGGAGGCGCGCAACCAGTCGACCAGCCGCCTGGCCTGGTCCTCGATCGTGTGACGGGCCGCGAACTCCAGACCGAGCTCGGACAGCCGTTCACGCTCGGTGTGGTCGGCTGCCAGGCTCTCGACGGCCGCGGCCAGGCCGCCAGGATCGTCGGGGTCAACGAGTCGACCTAGCCGCCCGTGATCCAGGATGCGGGGCAGGTTGCCCACCCTTGTCGCGATGACCGGCAAGCCGGCGGCCATCGCGTCGACGACGACCTTTGGTACGCCCTCCGCTCGCGACGGAAGCACGAAGAGATCCGCACCGCGCAGGCCCTCGAGATAGACGGCTCGATCCGAGAGATAGCCTGCCCAATCGACCCACTTCGCGACGCCGAGCTGGGTTGCATCCATCGTCAGCGCCTCGCGCTCCGGTCCGTCCCCGATCAGGATCACCGAAGCCGCCACGTCTCGGTCCCGCAGGATTCGGATCGCCCGGAGGAGATCGTCGATGCCCTTGTCGGCCACCATCCGTCCGGCCCATACGAGCCGCACCTCGCTCGAGTCTCCCCGCCCGGGGTGCTCTTCCAGCCGCCGTCGCGTTGTGGCTACCTCGTCGGCGGTCACGAGACTTGTGAACAACTGGTCATCAAGGTGCACGGCCGGCCCGGTTCGCGCGAGGATGCCAGCAACCGCGTCATATGCCGTCGCAACCCCGATGGCGACCGGCCTTGTGAACATGCCTCGTCGCTGGCCTCGAACGACCGCGTGGGCGCTGCCCGCAACCCACGTGAAATACGGGATCCGCCTGCGTCGTGCCGCCACCGCCGCCAGGGGGCCATTCGACGCCGGTGCCTTGATCCAGACGAGATCTGCCTCCACCACCGCCGAGCGCACGAGTGGCCAGTTGTGGCGAACGAGGCTCGGCCACCGCCGCAGATAGCCGGCGATGCCATCGAATGGGGCGGTCGCGACGATCCGCAGACGGGACGGATCAACCGGCGGCAGGCCCGGGCTCAGGGCGCCGTCGCCATCGGCGACCGGGATCAAGTACGCGGCCGCTGCGAACGGGCCGGCGGCAACAACCGCCTCCGCGAAGCGATGGAACGTTGCCGCACGCGGCCGAATTTCGCCGCTGGGCAGCCGTACGAACGGGTTGTCATCGAGGATTGCGAGACGGATCAGGCGGGCTGGCTGATCCGTTGCGTCACGCACCCGGCGATTGTCGCAGGACAGCCGTCAGAAGGTGCCGGATCGTACCTGGCGGACGATCGATCGTGCGGTGTACCAGAGCGAGCTGTTGCGCTTCAGGTCCGAGTCGTACCGCGGGTTGTTCCACGTGTGGAAGATGATGCCCTTCGCCTTCAGGTACTTGAATGCGTCGCGAACCTGCCGGATCAGCTGCTTGGACGTCGGCGTCTTGCGGTCGCCGGGCCGGTAGCCGTGGCCCTGGACCATGAGCCAGATCTTCGTCCCCGGGGTGACCTTGTCCACGTAGGCCCGGACTTTCGGGAACCACTTCGACGCGGTGTCGATGTAGCCACGGCTGTAGGTCACCGGATACCAATCGACCCACAGCATGTTCGCGACCCCGGTCGCCCACGGGTTGGCGGAGGTCCCGAAGTGCGGGATGTCGCCCAACAGGGCGATGACTCGATGGTTCGGGTCGGCTGCCTTGAACGCCCTGTAGAGGGTCCGCATCTCGCTCAGTGAGATCCCACTCCAGGATGGCTCCTTGACCGAGAGGTAGCCGAACAGGGCCGGGTGGGTCTTGATCTTGTCGACCCAGGCCTTGATTCGTGACGGGTAGATCGTGCCCGTCGCGTAGTCGACCGTGTCGTTGAAGTGGACGGCGACTTTCTGACCGTAGGCCCGGGCCTTGTCGAGGTATGCCACGACGTTCATGCCCGGACTGAAGGACTTCACGAGGACATTCGTTCGCGGCGATCCGAGGCTTCCGATGTCGCCCACCGGCACCTCCCAGGTGCCGAACTTGGTCTTGGTGGAGTAGGCCAGCGAGGGTGACGGCAGGGCGAGGAGTGTGGCCAGCGCAACGATGGGCAGGAGAAATCGAGGGCTGGGCATCCGCATGGTCGAATCTTCACGGGCCCCCGAAGGAAGCCCATCCCCCGGCAGTCCTGCGGGCGTCGCTGGAGGTCCCAGGAACTAACCGAGGCAGGCTTCGTCACTCCTCGGCGCGAGGCTCCGGCTGTGTCACGATGAGCTCCCCGGCCGCATCGCTTGGGATGGCTGAGGCCGCAGGTGGCTTTCGCTCGACCAGCCACGCCCACGCCGCCTGCGCTGCCGCCCCCGCCGCCGCGAAGTCGGATCGACGAAGCAGCAGGGTCTCACTGGCACCCCTTCCGGAGACTCGCAAGAAGACCGCCAGCGTGAGGACGGCGGTGATGGAGTAGGAGATCGACGACGCCAGTGCAGCGCCGTTGATCCCGAGTCTCGGAACGAGAAGGATATTGGCGCCGACGTTGATACCCAGGCCGACCAGGAGGATCAGGGTTGTCGCCCCCGGCCGGCCCTGGCCTGACAGGTAGCGCGTCAGGACGGCCACGATGCTGTAGGCAATGATCCCGGGGACGATGAACCTGAGTGCCACGCCGGCATCGGCAAACTGGCTGCCGTAGATGGCCCGCACGAAGTACGGCCCCAGGATGACCGCCGGGACGGCAAGCAGGACAGTGACGGCGACCGTGGCCCGTGTCAGCAGCGCCGCGACACGCCCCGCGTCCACCCGCGGGTCCACGGCCCGGCTGAACATGACGATCCCGAGGGCGTTGGGGATGTACCAGAGTGTCTCCGCCAGGCCCGTCGTCACCGAGTAGATGCCCGTTGGGCGTACCCCCACCAGCGCATTGACGATGAAGGCATCGGCTCGAAACTGCAGCCGCTCCGCGAGCGTTCCGGGCACGGCTCGGGTGCCGAACCCCAACTGTTCCCGAAGCAACGATGCAGATGGCCGGAAGGCGAGGAAACCGCCTGCCTTGGCTGCCACTCCGATGGCCAGCCCAGTAACCGCCAGCGCAACGAGGTTGAGCAGGAGCGCGACGTTGAGATTCAGGTGGGCAACGGCAGCGGTTGCGAGGATGAGCACGAGCAGGGTGGCCCGACGAAGCATTCGAAGGACCGAATAGGCCGCGATCATCCGTCGACCGAGAATGGCCAAGAGAGCCACCGAGAAGAACAGCTCGCCGGGGATCGCGATTGCCGCGAAGATGAACTGGCGCTCGGACAGGTTCGGGAGCACGGTCGGGAGCAGACCGCTGGGAGGACCGGGTTCTCCCAACCCGTACGCCCACGCCGACACGAGCATCCCGAAACCGCCCACCACGCTCGTCCAGATGACGGCATTCGCGAAGCCCCGCCGCGCGCTGCCCAGATCCCGACCCGACGCCACCGCCAGGGCTTGGTCCATGCCCCAGCCGAGCACGAGGGCCACGAGCTGCGAGTACAGGAGGACGATGGTGAAGCGCCCCTTGGCGGCCGGGCCGAGCAGCCGCGCCAGCGCGATGTCGGTTCCGAAGATGAGCACCGCGAGGATGAGGCGGGTCGCGATCGTCAGGAGCGCATCCCGCAGGAGGGCCCTCGAGCCCGAGCTGGCCTCCGAGGAAGCCATCCGGCTAGTCCGAACCGGAGGCGGCCAGTGGTCGAATTCGGACGAGCTCGGGATCGGCGAGGGCCTCGCGGAACCACGCTACCGTCGCTGCGACACCGTCCCGAAGAGTCACGCGAGTCTCGAAGCCCAGCTTCGCTCGCGCCTTGTCCACGCGCGCATAGTTGCGCTCTGTATCCCCGGCACGCGGTGGCGCGTACCGGACCTCCGCTTCCCCGGTGGCCTCTCTGACGGCGTCGGCGAGCTCCGCGACCGTCGTTTCGACCCCCGTTCCGATCTGGAACACCTGGCCGCCGACCACGGCAGGGGGTGCCGTGAGGGCCGCCCGGATTCCGGCCGCGAGGTCATCGACGAAGATGAAGTCCCGGGTCTGCTGGCCTGTCCCATAGACCGTGATCGGCCCACCTTCCAGCACGGACCGGAGCCATGCCGCGACCACGCTCTTCTTGTGCAGTGAGCGTGGCCCAAAGACGTTCGAGAATCGAAGCGAGGATGCCGCGATGCCGTACGAGCCGGCATACGCGCTGACGTAGGCTTCGCCGGCCAGCTTCGAGGCGCCGTACGGCGTCGTCGGCATCGGCAATGCCTCCTCGTCGAACGGCGGTGCGGCAGGTCCGAGAACGGCGTTCGACGAGGCGAATACGAACCGCTCCACGCCGGCGTGTCGCGCGGCATCGAGCAGGTGGATCGTGTCCGTGACATTGGCGCGAAAGGTGCCCAGGGGATCCTGGATCGAGTCCGGGATACCCGCCCTCGCGGCCAGGTGGACCACGTCGGTCACGCCGTCGAGCGCGCCGGTGAGGCTGTCGACCTCGGCGACCCGAGTCTCGATCAGCTCCGCTGGCGTGCCAGCGAGGTAGGCTCTAGAGCCCATCGACAGGTCGTCAAGGGCCCGAACCCGGTAGCCCGCCGCGACCAGCTGTCGACAGAGCGCGGAGCCGATGAAACCGGCCCCGCCGGTGATCAGGACAGTCCGGCTCACGTCCTCGCCGGCGCGGCCGCTCGCTTCGCAGCCGGAGCCCGTTCGGGAACCCAGCGGACGTGCTGGACCAGCACCGAGGGATCGATCCGCGAGGCGTGGTCGCGGATCTTGGCCAGCATCGTGTCGATCAGCTCCTCGTTCAGGAGCCGAGGCTGCAGGCCGAGGTCGATCAGCTTGGAGTGCTTGGCGTTGTAGTAGTGCTCCTCGCTCTCCTTGCGAGGGTTCTCGGCGTGCGAGAGCTCGACGCTCCAGCCCATGTGCTCAGCGGCTGCCTTGACGCGCTCGGCAAGCTCGAGCACCGTGAACTGCTCGGTGAACTGGTTGTAGATCCGGAGCTCCCCCGGCTCGGCCGGGTTCGCGGCCGCGAGCTGCACGCAGGCCATCGTGTCGCGAATGTTCAGGTAGCCCCGGGTCTGGCCGCCCTTGCCATAGACGGTAAGGGGATGTCCGATGACGGCCTGCACGCAGAAGCGGTTCAGCGCCGTTCCGAAGACCTCGTCGTAGTGGAAGGACGTGGCGAGGCGCGGGTCCAGTGCCGATTCGTCGGTCTCGACGCCGTACACGACGCCCTGGTTGAGCTCGGTCGCCCGCAGGTCCCAGATCCGGGTCGCGAAGTGGATGTTGTGGCTGTCGTGCACCTTGGAGAGGTGGTAGAGCGACCCCGGGGTCTTCGGGTACAGGAAGGTATGCGACCTGCCGTTGTGGTCGACCGTCAGGTAGCCCTCTTCGATATCGATGTTGGGCGTGCCGTACTCGCCCATCGTCCCGAGCTTGATCAGGTGCGACTCGGGCGATTTGTCGCGAATGGCGAACAGAACGTTGAGATTGCCGACGATGTTGTTCCGCTGGGTGTAGGTCGCGCGCCTGACATCGATCATCGAGTACGGCGCCGATGGCTGCTGCCCGTAGTGGATGATCGTGTCCGGCCGGAATTGGTCGATCAGCGACTCCACGAAGCCGTAGTCGCACAGGTCACCGATCGCAACCTCGATCTCGCGCTCGCTGACCTCACGCCACGCCCGAGCCCGCTCGTGCAGCGTCGAGATCGGGAACAGCGGACGGACGCCGAGCTCCAGCTCCCATTGCCGTTTGGCGAAGTTGTCGACCACGGCCACCCGATGGCCGGCTCGTGAGAATGCCATCGCGGTGGGCCAGCCAAGATAGCCGTCCCCACCGAGGATGAGCACGCGTTGCGCCATGGACCTCTCCCTGCGGGTTTCCGCTCTGTTCGGACTCGGCGGGAGTCTAGCAGCCGGCACGTCGCTGCAATGTATTGCAGACGGCGAACAGCCCAACTGCAACATCTGCGAACCGCCCGGCTTCACCTTAGTCGCCACATTCAGCCAAGGAGCTCGCCGGCCGAGCGCGACAGGGCATCGGAGAGGGCCAGGCCCTGGCCGCCGATCAGCAGGGGGCGAGACCCCGGGAAGCGCGCAACGAAGGCCGCCAGGCCCGTCACGCGGTCTTTCTGGCGCCCGCTGGCCACCTCGATCGCCAGCGTCCGCCGCCCGTCGGAAACGACATAGTCGACTTCGAGCCCGCGGTCGCGCCACCAGGTGATCTCGATGTCGCGCTCGGCGGTGTTGAGCAGGTGCGCCCCCAGGGCCGTCTCGACCGCGCGTCCCCGGCTGTCGGGCGACGGCGCGTGCTTCTCCAGCCTGGCCAGCAATCCGACGCTGCGCATCTGAAGGCGGGCAACGAATTACTCAACATCGTGGGTGATTTGCTCAGTGCACTGAGCAATCCGTTTAGCCGCGAACGCGGATGCCTTGACGACCCGGGCCTGATTACGCAATATTGTCGCGCATGGAACAAACGCGTAATGACATCAGCTCAACTCTCGAGGTTGCCGAGGCCTTCCACCTTGCATTCCTCGGGGCCCTCGTTGCCGTCGCCAAGCCTGACATGTGGGCCCTCAAGGGCGGAGGAAACCTCCGCTTTTACTTCGACAGCATCCGCTTCTCCGAGGACATCGACCTCGACGTCCACGTGCCCGTCGCGCAGATGCGACCGCGGATCGAGCGAGCCTTCGAATCCGCGGCCCTCGCGAAGCTGCTCGCCTCCGTCGGAAGCAAGGTCGACCATCTCAACCCCAAGGAGCGAACTGCCACCAAGGAGCGGTGGACGATCGGTCTCCGCAACCGACGGTCTGCGAACCTCGTGTACACCCAGGTCGAGATCTCCTACCGGGAGTACGGGTTGCAGGCCTACATCGCGATCGAGGCGCCGAGGAGTGCACCCGCCCTCAGCTACCCGCCGATCCCGGCTCCAACGATCGCGTATTACGTTCCTCGTGGGGCGCTCATCCAGAAGGTGACGGCGTTGGCCGACAGACGGCACACCCAGCCCCGCGATGTGTTCGACATCGATCATCTGGCGAGGAAGTTTCCCGACGCTCCGTCGAAGGGGCTGGTCGAGCGGGCAACGGTCGACGCGGCGATCGACCGGGCCCTGGAGCTCGGCTTTGAGCTGTACCGCTCCAAGGTCGTCTCGTTTCTCGAGCCGTCAGTCCGTGGTGGCTTCGATCATGAGGCGCACTGGACCGACATGCAGCTGCGGGTCGTCGACGTCCTCGAGCGGATGCGCTCGTCATGAACACGGCGGTCGCGCTCGGGGTCCTGCGCCGCATCGGGCAACCGTTCGTCACCACCGCCGAAGCCGCAGCCGCCTTCGGGCAGTCGCCGTCGGCGGCATCGCGCACGCTTGCACGCCTCGCCCAGGCGGGCCTCATCCGCCGGATCCGCCATGGCCAGTGGTCCCTGGAGCCGACGCCGGATCCATTTGCCTACGCCTCGTGGCTGACCACGCCGCTCCCGTCGTACGTCTCGCTGTACTCAGCCCTGGCGCAGCACGGCCTGATCACCCAGGTGCCACGCGTCATCTACGTCGCGTCGCTCGCCCGGACACAAGAGATCACGACCTCGATCGGGACGTTCTCGGTTCACCAGCTCCAGCCGGCGCTGTTCACCGGGTTCACGATCGAGCGAGGGGTTGCGATGGCGACGCCGGAGAAGGCCGTCTTCGATTCGCTCTACCTGGCCCGGGCGCGAAGCGGACGCTTTGCCGGGCTCCCGGAGATCGAGCTTCCGTCGGGCTTCCGACTGGACCTGGTCGCTGGCTTTGGTGAGCGGATCGAGGATCCCGGTGCCCGTCGGCGCTTCCTCCGCCGCCTCCGGGCCTTCCGCGGTGAGCTCGAGCCGTAGCCGGATCACGAGGGTGTGGCGCCGGTACACTCGCGCCCGATGCCGACGTCCCGACCCGAGGATCCTTCGAGCACGCCCGGCCCCACCCCCTCCAGCCTGACGATCGTCCTGCCGGCCTACAACGAGGCCCGGCGGATCGGGCCGGCGCTCGACGAGCTGTTCGCGTACCTCCACGGCCGGCCCGACGACGGGCTGCCGGCGCGGGTCGAGGTGATGGTCGTCGACGACGGCAGCGCCGCCGCCACGGCCGACATCGTCGCCGCGCGGCCGGAGGCGGCCACCGGCGCGCTCCACCTGCTCCGCGTGCCTCATGCCGGCAAGGGCGCGGCCGTGAAGTCGGGCATGCTGAACGCGACCGGCGACCTCGTCGTCTTCGCCGACGCCGACATGGCGACCCCGCCCTCGGAGCTGCCGAAGCTCGTCGCCGCCCTGGCCGCCGCCGAGGTTGCCCTCGGCAGCCGGATCCAGCCCGACGGCTCGGACATGCGGGCCTCCCAGCCGCGCTACCGCCGCTTCCTCGGCGGGATGTTCCACCTGCTCGCCTCGTGGTGGGTCGTCGGCGACGTCAAGGACACCCAGTGCGGCTTCAAGGGCTTCACCCGCGAGGCCGCCCACGACCTGTTCGGGCGCCAAAAGGTCACCTCGATCGTGTTCGACGTCGAGCTCATCCACCTCGCCCGTCGCCGGGGCTACGGGCTGGCGGTGGTCCCGATTCGATGGGAAGACCGCCGCGGCTCGCGGATGCGGCCGGGCGCCCTCCTCGCGCTCAGGGTCGCGTGGGACCTGTTCCGGATCCCGCTTCTGCACCGGGACGTTCGACGCCGAAGGTAGGGTGGCGGGCGGTGGCTTCGAACGCCATGATGCCGCCGTGAACCTTGCTCCGGTGCTTCGAATCGCGTACGTCGCCGGGCTCGTCCTGGCGATCGCCTGGGCGGCCGCGATCGTCCTCGCCAGCGCCGCTTCGAACACCCTGGGGTTCGACTTCCGGGCCTACTACCTCGCCGCCGAGCGACTCCTCGCCGGCCAGCCGCTGTACGACCCGAACGCCCAGGCGACGGGATCGTTCGGGCTGTACTTCTACCCGCCGCCGTTCGCGCTGCTGCTCGCGCCGCTGACGCTGCTGCCCGAGGCGGTCGCGGTGTGGGGTTGGACGCTGGCCATGGCCGTGGCCGCCGCCTTGGCCGTCGCGCTCATGCCCGTTCCGGTGCGTGTCCGCTGGATCGTGCTGCTCCTCGCGGCCCTGTCGTGGCCACTCGTCTACGCGATCAAGCTCGGCCAGGTCGGACCGCTCGTCCTGCTGCTGTTCTCGCTCGGCTGGCGGTGGCTGGATCGGCCGTGGCCGCTGGGGCTGTCGATGGGCCTCGGGACGATCGCCAAGATCCAGCCGGCGCTGCTCGTGTTGTGGGCGGTCGTCGCCGGGCGACGTCGAGCCGCTGCGATCGCCCTCGTCACGGTCCTCGCCCTGTCGGCCGCCGCGACCCTCGTCACGGGCCCAGGAGCCTGGCTCGACGAGGCCTCGCTCCTGTCCCGGGTCAGCCGGCCGGTGCTCACGCCGGGGGCGTTCGGGCTGGGTCGCCTGGCCTTCGAGGCGGGCACCCCCGAAACCCTCGCGACGCTCATTCACTACGCGAATCTCGCCCTCGTGGCCCTCGTCGCGGTGGTCGCCCCGCTGCGCGCAACGCCGGCCGCGTCGTATCTCGTCGTGGCCGTCGCCTCGCACTTCGCCTCGCCGGTCCTGTGGGACCACTACGCGCTGGTCCTGCTGCTGCCCGTCGCCTTCCTGCTCGCTCGCGGCTGGTGGTGGGCCGCCGCGATCCCGCTCGCAACCTCGACGATCGGCTCCGCGTTGGGGATCGGGATCGGCTGGGCCTATCCCGTGGCTTTCTGGGTGTCTCTCCTGGCCGTGACGTTCGTCGGTCTCCGAGATGCGCGGCGGCCAGGCTCCCTGGCGCAGCCCTTCGGCCCGCCGATTCTCAGCACGTGAGCATTCCTGCCCCTACGCGGCCACAAGCAGCGCGGCCGGGTCACGTCCGCCGCTCCTTCGACGCCCAGCCGAGCACGCCCGAGCACGAATGGCGGGCCTGTTCGAGCCGCCGGGCACCCCATCGAACCTCGTTGTGCCTCCCTAGACGCCGATATGACCAGCAGGTGGTCATCGACCCGCCCATGGCCACCCGAGATGGGGCCACCCGAGATGGGGCCACCCGAGATGGGGCCGCGCGTGCGGGGGCAGCGCAAGCGGCGGCGGCGCCCACAGGACCCTCGACGTGACGCGCCTCCTCGCCCTCCTCGCACTTCGATGGGCGTTCCTGCGCAAGGTCCTCGTCGGCATCGGGATCGTGTTCGCGGCCTACTACTGGCTGCAGCTCACGACGACCACCGGCGCGCCGGTCGACACCAACTGGTACTGGAGCGCGAACCCCAACGACCTGTACCCCCATCCGGAGCTGCTCGAGCGCAACGGCTACAACTACTCGCCGGCGTTTGAGGTCGTTGTCGGCTGGGGACGCCATCTCCCATTCGACGCCTTCGCTGCGGTCTGGCGGGGGATCCTCCTCGTGGTCTTCGTGTGGCTCGCGGGCCCGATCGCGGCACCGGTGATGTTCCTGCCGCCGGTTGCCTCGGAGATCAACGCGGGCAACATCCAGATCCTGCTGGCCGCGGCGATCGTCGTCGGCTTCCGCCATCCGGCGGCCTGGGCCTTCGTGCTGCTGACCAAGGTCACGCCGGGCGTCGGGCTGCTGTGGTTCGCGCTTCGGCGCCGCTGGCGCGATCTCGCGGTAGCGCTCGGGGCGACAGCCGCGATCGCCGGCGTCGCGTTCGTGGTGTGGCCCGACCGATGGTTTGGCTGGTTCGAACTCCTCACCGCCGGCTCGCCACCGCCCGTTCCGCCGTATAACCTGCCGCTCCTGCCTCGACTCGCGGCGGCCGTGGCGGTCGTCGCCCTGGCCGCCTGGCGCGGCTGGCGCTGGCCGGTGGTCGTTGCCGCGATGCTGGCCCTGCCGGCGTTCTACTTCCTCAGCCCGTCGATCCTCGTCGGCGTGATCCCGTTCGCGCGGGAGTGGGCAGGCGGCGCGCTGCGGCGCCGCCGCGAGGCCGCCAGCGTGAGGTTGCCCGCAGGAGCTACCGGCGGTGTCCCTTCGCTCGTGACGTTCGATGAACGATCGTCCACGTGATCATCCGCGTCGTGACATGCGCATGAGGACCCTGTCACAGCCGTCGATCGGCGCCTCCTCGGCGATCTCGAACCACCGCTGGAAGATCCGCCTGAACTCCTCGATCGTCGGGTACGGTAGGTTGTCCGCTCGTTGCGCGAGAAGCTGCTGAACCATCGAGTCGGACCCTGGCACGAACTCGACGACGAGGACTGGGCCCAGCGCTGCCAGGAACTCCGCGATCATCGCGAGTCGGATGTTCCGCCCGACGTTCAGGTGGTGAACCAGTGCCAGGGCCAGCACCACGTCGGCATTCGCTCGGTCGGCAAAGGACCTGCGCTCTGCGTTTCTCCAGCCGATGCCGGGGCTCGGATTCACCAGGTCGGCAACGAGCGGCAGCACCGTGTCGGTGGCCCGACGTCGCAGCTCCTCGTAGTGAAGCTGGGTCGCGCCGGGGTCCGCGTCCCAGGCGATGACGGTACGACCAACTGACGATGCAATCGCGCTGAAGCGACCGACGTTGGCCCCGAGGTCCCATACGACGTCCCCGCCGGCCGCTTGGAGGAAGCGCCGGACGATCCCGTCCTTGCTGGCCGCGGCAGCACCGCTGTAGCTCGTGTTGTCCGCGTAGTCTGCCCAGGCGGTCTGCGTTGGACGCCAAGCGAGCTTCTCGACGGTCCTCTTGAGGCTGTCGAGGAGCGCGGCCTGTCGGAGGGTCCCCATGCCGCCTCGAGGTTTCGACTCGGCGTGGCCTCTCGTCGCCTGCCTGCGCTGCGCCCGGGCGTGCAGGTGCACGTGGCTGGTGAGGCCCACATCGAGCTTCGTTCGGCCAGGAAGGAGTCTCGAAGCGAGGTCGACCGGGATGCCGTCGATGAAGTCACGGAGCATGAGGCCACATCGGACATCGCGATGCGCCATCAGGGCCAGCGGAGCCAGGAACTGCTCACAGAACTGGCGGTACGCGAGCCACGGCCTATTACGTTCCGAGCGCTCGAACGACAGCGTGTCGATGAGCTTCGGTGTTCCGTTGTGGAACTGGACGTTATAGGCGGAGGCGTCTCGAAGGGTGCAGCCTGCGGCCGCCGCGACGGATTGCGCCTCGAGGGTTACAAGCCCTGCGTCCTGAAGCTGCCGAAACGACCACTCGTAGGGATACGAGACGAACGCGAGCTGTTCGGGCTCGATGACAGCGTGAGCGGTCGCAGCGTTGTACGCCAGCTCTGGAGCGACGACGTCGTGGTCGATGAGCAGCCCCCGTCGCTGGAGATCAACGAGGAGGCCCGAGGCACGCAGGTCGTCCCAGCGGTCGCCAAAGGGAAGGTTGACTTGGCGGAGCACTCGCCCATCACGCGTGTACACGAACCCGCCCGGGTCTCGATACGACGAGGGATCTGCGTCCCGTGCCCCGCGCCGTGGCTCTGGCTCGGCGAGTTCCGGGTCGAGTCCGGCCATGTCAGCTGGGGTCGGACGGAAGCTCGTGGCCCTCCTCCGGCGGGCTCGAGTCCCCGCGCCTCCGCAATGCTCGATAGGCCCGTCCAATCTGCGTCCGGAGGAAATATGGAACGGCCAGGAGCGAGGCGATGATCACCTGGATCAGGAGACTCCCTGAGCCAGGATCGAGGTACGCAACTGCGAATTCGACCATCCCTGCCCCCTCCCGTACCGATGTGATCGACGGGTGCCGGCAGCGTACGCGCGATCAGCAAGAGGTCAAGTCGCCGAGATGGGTCGCGAACCCGGCTACGTCTGGGGCCAAGGAACGAGTGATCGGTACCCCCGCTCGAGGACGACGTTCAGCTGCACCAGGTACGACTCCTCCGTCGCCATCGGCAGTCCAGCGTCGACGTAGGCGTTCAGCAACCTCGGGATGAGATTGATCGGCGTGACATCGCCAGGAAAGAGCCCGGGATGTTCCGGGGTCACGCCCAGAAACAGGTTGCGGAGCATCTCGTCGGGGTCGTTGACGTCGTCATGGCGCGAACCATGATCGGACAGTACGACGATGACCGGCGGAACATCGCTGTCGGCCTGGATTGCCCTGACTGTGTCGACAACGAGGTTGTTCGTGTAGACGAGCTGCTCGACTGTCGGCTGCAGATCCGACGGCGCTCGTCGGCCGTCCCACAGGTTGCACGACACCGGCAGGCAGGGATGGGGCCCAACCGGGCCTCCGCGGGCGTCGAAGACAATCGGTGCGTGCGGCGACATCACGTGGGCGAACACGAACCGCGGGCGTGTCCGATTCGATGCCGCGATTTCTCGCAGGCTGGCAAACGCCGACATGATCCGATCCCTCTGCTGCGCGTGCAGCCACTCCGCCTGCACCGTTGAGAGAAGCCGAGGCAGGACGCCGGCCCGCAGCACGGACGTTTCGAAGGTCGTCACCTGGCCGGTGTCGATCACCTCGTCGACGGCGAGGAGGTCCGCGCGGGACACGCCCGATGTGATCGACGTGATCGAGTACCCGGCCTGGTGCAGCCACTCCAGCGCGCGCCCCCGGTTCAGCAGCCGCTGGAGATCCCAACTGTCCACGACGCGCGTCTCGTCGACCCCGAGGAGCTCCGGAACCTGGGTCGCCGCGAACATCGACACGAGCGAGAGCGTCGTGGCGTTGTAGTTGGAGTGGGAGTCGTCGGCAACCTCGAAGCCGAGCTCGCGCATCTCCTCGAGAAACGGCGAGTTGTCGTAGGCGAACGTCGACGCGAGAGTATCCGCCCGTGGGTACTCGTCGAGCAGGATCACGTAGATGTCCGGTGCCGAGGCCGAGATCGACCCGATTGGAGTCGTGGGACCCGTCGGGAGATCCTCCGCGAGGCGCATCGCGACTGCCGCGAGGTTGAGCCCGAGCACGGCAGCCGCAACGACGTTGAGCACAGCGGTCGTCCGCACCCAATCAATCCCGCTCGAGCGTCGGCGCCGGAGAATGTCCCCGAACATCGGGATGGCAACAGGGGCAAGCAGTACGGGTGCGACCAGCGGATCGAGGATCGCTGTGAGCGCGACCCCGCCGATAAATGCTCCTCGGTGCTGGCTCCTCGTCGCGAGGCCGAGCACGAGTTGGAAGACAATGGCCAGCACGACCAGGACGACGAGTGCGCGGTAGGCCGCCGGAAGATCTTCGCCTGACGCAAGGTAGCGCCTGACGATGAATGCGGCCGCCAGGGCAGCGGGGAACAGAGGCCACCGAAGCACCGCTTGCGTTAGCGAGCGAATCCCGCGAAACATCGCCGAGGGAGCCTACCGATCGCGCCTGGGTCGGCGCAATGGATCGGCGGTCATGCCTCCCGCCGAGGCCGGGGCCGAGAGGTTGCGCGCGCAAGCAACGCCCGAGGTCGGTGCTATCGTTGCCGGGTGACCCCCACGCTCGAAGCGGATCCCGATTGTGCACGGGCCGAGGCCACCCAGCGGCCTGAGCCTCGGCTGCACGCGGAACGCCGGTCGTTCGAATCGATCGAACCTGCGACGTGGGATGCCCTCGCGGCGCAAAACCCTGCCGCAACGCCGTTCTCGGCCTGGGCCTTCCATCGCGCCTGGTGGGACGGCTATGGCGAGAACGCCCACGACGAGACGATCGCCCTGGTCGATCGCGGGCGCCAGCTCGTGGCGATCGCGCCGCTCATGCATCGCCACGTCGTGGAACCCGACGATGCCGAGACCGCCACGCACCTGCGGCATGGTGAAACACCGGCCCTGACGCCCGTCGCACCGAGTGCCAAGGCCGTCTACTTCGGCGCGAGCTACCACGCCGACTACGCGACCCTCCTCGGCGCGCCCGCGGACCTGCCGGCCGCCGCGGACGCCCTCGCCGTGGCGTTCGCGGCCGCGGACCCGCGCGATCTCGACCCCGCCCATCCCGAGCCGTGGGATGCCATCGACCTGCGTCGGCTCCGCGAGAACGCTCCGGCCGTCGAGGCGTTGGCGGCGGCCTTCGGCGCCCGTGAGCTCGACTGCGGCTGGACGCTCAACCTCGAGCGCGAGGACGTCTGCCCGGTCGTTCGAATCCAGCCCGGCGTCGACTTCGAAACCTGTCTCGGCACGCTGTCGAGGAAGGAGCGCCACGAGATCCGCCGCAAGGTCCGGCGGGCCGAGGCAGCCGGACCGGTTCAGCTGGTCGAGTCGAACGACCCGCCCGCCGAGCTGGGCGCCTTCATCGAGCTCCACCAGAAGCGCTGGGGCGAGGATGGGCTGTTCCCCGAGACCCGCGGCGGGGAAGGTAGTCGCCGCTTCGTCGAGCGCCTGTTCGAGCTCTTCCCGAGTCCGCTGGGGAGCGTCCACCTGACCTTCCTGGAGATCGGCGGTCGACGCGTCGCGGCGGCCATCCACTTCGAGACCGCCGACCGCCTGCTGTTCTACAACGCCGGCATCGATCCCGAGGCTCGTGCCCTGTCGCCCGGCGTCTGCCTGACCGAGCGAATGCTGCGGCGGGCGGTCGAACGGGGCCTGACCCGGCTCGATTTCCTGCGCGGCAACGAGCCCTACAAGTACGACTGGGGTGCGGTCGACGAGCCGATCCAGCGCCTCCTCGTTCGTCGTACCGTCAAGCGATGACCGCGCCGAGCCATCCGCAGCGCCCGGGCGTCCGCCTGCCGCCGGCGGCCCTCGGCGTCGACCCCTGCTTCGAACCCGTCGTCCGGCTGCCCCTGCCGCCGTCGCGCCAGCGGATCCGGGTCGTCGAGCTGCTCGCCACGGGTTCGAATGGCGGCGCCCAGGAGCACGTCTACAACCTGGTGACCCGCATCGACCGCGAGCGCTACGAGGTCTCGGTCCTGTCGCTCAGTGGCGGCGCCGGGGTTCGGCGCCTCGAACGCGCGGGCGTGGCGGTCTGCATCCTCGACGAGATGACTGACGAGCAGGCCATCGAGGCCGTCGCCGCCCATCTCGCGGCGAACGAGGTCGACGTGGTCCACAACCACATGTACCGGGCCGAGGTGGTCGGTACGCAGGCCGCGTGGCGCCTGGCCGCCGCTGGGCGCCCGCGCCCGATGGTGGTCGGGACGGTCCATTCGAGCCGCATCCGCTCCGACGTGGATCGCGAGCTCGTCCGGCGTCTCACGCCGCGGATGGACCACCTCATCGCGGTCTCCCGGGCGATCGTCCGCAAGATCGAGGACGAGGGTCGAATGGGGGCGCCCGTCTCGCTGATCTACAACGGCGTCGACCTCCAGCGGTACGCCGACCAGGAGGCGTGCTGCACGCTTCACGAGGAGTATTCGATCCCCGCGGAAGCACCGATCGTCGGGGTCGTCGCCCGGCTCGAGCCGGAGAAGGGCCACGCCACGCTGCTCGAGGCCTGGCCGCTGGTCCTGGCGGCCGTGCCCGCCGCGCATCTCCTCGTCGTGGGCGAGGGCTCCCTGCGCGACGCGCTGGAGACGCAGGCCCGGGCGCTGGGATTGCTGCCGTCGGTCGCCGCGCCGGAGGCGCCTCGGCGTGTGACCTTCACCGGGCGCCGCGACGACGTGCCCGCGGTGACCGCCGCGCTCGACGTGGCGGTGCTGCCGTCGTACAGAGAGGCCCAGGGTCTCTCGATCCTCGAGGCCATGGCGCTCGCTCGCCCCGTCGTGGCCTCGGCCGTCGGCGGCATCCCCGAGATGATCGACGACGGGCTGACGGGCCTCCTCGTGCCGCCTCGCGAGCCGGCCGCCCTCGCCGGGGCGATCTCTCGCCTCCTCACCGACCACCCCTACGCCGACACGCTGGCGCGCGCCGGCAAGGACCTCGTCCACGAGCGCTTCTGCGTTGAGCTTATGGTCCGCGCCGTCGAGTCGATCTACGACGAATCCGTGGCCGACGAGCGCCTCGTGGCGGGCGGTCTCGCCGCCGGCTGACGCCGCTCCCCGGCCGGCGAAGCCGGCCCGCGAGCTTCACCAGCCCCGATGAGCCTCCCGATTCTCATGTGCTGGTCATTCCTGCGGCTACAAGGCCACAAGGGCGACGTCGCGGCCCGCGGCCCGGTTGGACGCGCCCGATTTCGAGCTCAGCGGAGATCAGCGGAGGCGGAGAGCGCGGGTAGGAGGGCGCCGTCGACGGTTGTTGTGACCTCAATAGGCCAGAGATGACCACGCAATGAGCACCGGGAGGGCCAAGCTGCACAGGGCGGGCGGCACGCCGGAGAAGGACTGCCCTCCGATGGTTGACGTGATGGTGCTGCATGCATCACCATCACTCCCGTGAAGCGCATCACCACGACGGTTGACCCGGCTGTCTACCGGCGGCTCGACGCCATCGCTCACCGTGATGGGGTCTCGACATCGCACGTGCTCCGGGAGGCGATGGAGCGGTACGTGACGGAGCGCGAGGCGGCGATGGACAGCATTCCGCTCCCGGCGTGGGTCGGGATGCTCGAAGGTGGCGACGGCGAACCCTGGGCGGAGCGAGACGAGGCGCTCCTCGAGGAGGGCTGGGCCACTGACCTGGAGGCCGAGATCCAGCCGGCACCGCCCTCTTCGGCCCCATCCAGTCTCTCGGCGCGGCGCGGGCGCCTTCGTCGCTCGGCCCCACGCGGGTGACCGCGCTCCTCGATTCGAGCGCCATGGTCGCCGCGCTCGATCCGCGCGATCCGTGGCATGCGGCCGTGCGGACCTCGCTCGCCGGAGAGCGATTCGTGCCGCGCCTGCCGATCACGGTCCTGCCCGAGGTCGCGTGGCTGGTCGATAGCCGTCGCGGCAGCCGTGTCGCGGCGGCCGTGATCCGCGCCATCGCCGCCGGCACATGGCCGATCGAGCCAGTCGATAACGACGACGTCCGCCGCGCGGGCGAACTGCTGGAGCGCTACGCCGACTCGCGCCTGTCCTTCGTCGACGCGACCGTCGTCGCGCTGGCGGAGAGGCTCGGGGTCTCGAGGATCTACACCCTCGACCGTCACGACTTCGGGCTCGTCCGCCCGAAGCACGTCGCCGCGTTCGAGCTGCTGCCGGTACTGCCGTAGGGCCGGGTCTCGTCGTACCCTGAGATTCCCGTGTCCACGCTCTCAGCTGCCGTCATCGCTCGCGTTCCGGCGCCGCTGCGCAGGCGGCTCCGGGCGCGGCTCGGGTTCGACCTGGCGGTCATCCTCGCCGTGGTGCTGGTCGCCTTTCGGCTGTTCGACGTCGAGCCGTGGAACTCGCCGCTGCTCGATCTCCACACCTACTGGCAGACCCGCGACGGATTCGAATACGCGCTCGACCCCTACACGATCGGGGCTTATCTCTACGCGCCGGCGTTCGCGCAGGCCCTGGCGCCGCTGACAGCCCTGCCGTGGCCGATCTTCTCGGCGCTCTGGACCGCGCTCATCTGCCTGGCCTTGCTCTGGCTGGCCGGGCGGTGGGCGTTCCCGCTGGTGCTGACCGGGTCGGTCGCGCTCGAGATCTTCCTCGGCCAGATCGACCTGTTCATCGCGGCGGTCATCCTGGTCGGCTTCCGCTACCCGGCCGTCTGGGCGTTCCCGCTGCTGACGAAGGTCGCGCCGGGGATCGGCTTGCTGTGGTTCGCGGTCCGGCGGGAGTGGCGCTCGCTCGCCATCGCCTTCGGTTCGACGCTCGCGGTGGCGGCGGTCTCGGCGATCCTCGCGCCCGAGGCCTGGGCCGCCTGGCTGGACCTCCTGCGGCGGAGCCTGTTCGAACGCCAGACGATCGAGGGCACCTACCTCGCGATTCCGATGGGCCTGCGGCTGCCGTTCGCGGTGCTGCTGATCATCTGGGGCGCTCGAACCGACCGCCACTGGACCGTTCCGTTCGGCGTGCTCCTGGCGATGCCGCTCCTGTGGATCAACGTCTTCAGCCTCGCGGTGGCGGTGATCGCGCTCCGGCCCGAGTTCGGGATGACGCCGGCTCGCCGGTGGCTGCAGGCCCACGGCGTGTTGCCGGTCGAGCCGGCAGTGGCGCCGACCCCGGCGGCCGCGCCCACGTCGGATGGCCCGGCCGCCACATCCTCGAAGCGCAATGTCCGGGCCGATCGGGCGGAGCGTCCCCGTCAGCCACGACGCGCCGACGAAGCGCCCACCACCTGAGGGACTGGCACTAGGAGCTTGGGCCACGGGTCGCCCACCTCGGCCGCCGCCCTCGTATGACCGGACTCGGCCCCGATGTTTCAGCTGTCGTCCGTGATGACCATCGTGCTCATTCGAAGCTGGCATGCCCCGTTCGTATGCACACGATGGTCATCAGCCGGAAGGATTGAATACCGCCGGCCGGAATCGGTCATACGAGCGATGGACCGCGCCCTCTTTCAGGGAGTCAGGGGTGGAGGAGCCGCTCCTCGGGGGCGTCCGGCAGCCGTAGCATTCGACTGTGCGGATGGATCGGCTGTGGGCGTTCCTGGCGGCGATGTTGCCGGCGCTCGCGGCGCTGCTCGTGCCGATGCCGGCGGTCGATCTGGCGTATCAGCTGCGGGCCGGGAGTGAGATTCTCGGCGGCCCCGGCATTCCGACGGTCGACACCTGGACGTTCACGGTGGCCGGCACGCCGTGGCTCGATCAGCAGTGGGGCGCGCAGGTCCTCCTGCGACTGACGTTCGATGCGGTCGGCTGGACCGGCCTGGCGGTGCTGCGGGCGCTGCTGCTGTTCGTGACCTTCGGGCTCGTGTTCGGTGCCGCGCGGCGGGCGAGTGGCGGGGCCATGCCCGCCGCCTGGCTGGCGATCCTCGCCCTCGCGGCGTTCGTCGTGGCGGCCCCGGCGTTGGCGCTGCGGCCGCAGCTGTTCGCGATCGTGCTGTTCGCGATCGTGCTGTCCCTGCTGGTCGGACGGTTCGAGCGCCCGAACCGGGTCTGGCTCATCGTCCCGATCGCGCTCGCCTGGGCGAACCTCCACGGCAGCTTCCCGCTCGTGCTCGTGCTGGTCGGCCTGGCCGCGCTCGACGACGCGCTCCGGCGACGCTGGCCCGATGCGATCCAGCTGGCCGTGGTCGGGGGCGTGGCGGCCCTGGCGACGCTGGTCAACCCGTTCGGGCTCGACGTCTGGGGTTACGTGCTGAATCTCGCGTCGAATCCGACGATTGCCTCCCAGGTCAGCGAGTGGCGCCCGCCGTCACCGCGCGAAGGCGCAGGCAGCCTGTTCTACGGCTCGCTGGTCGCCTTCGGCCTCGTGGCGATCGGCGCCCTGGCGTTCGCCCGCAGATCCGGTCGTGCCACGATTCCGACCACGGCGATCGCGCCGCTGCTGACGCTCGCGGCATTCGCCGGCCTCGGCGTGATCACTGGCCGGGGGCTCGCCTGGTGGGCCCTCGCCGCGCCCGTCGCGCTCGCCTCGATCGTCGGCGTGGCCGCGGGTACTGACGTCCGCCGGCCCGGGGATGCCTCCGTCGCCGGGCCGACATGGGTCCCAGAGGCGTTGCGCCCGATTCCCGCCACCGAGCGACCTCGAGCCCTCAACGCAGTGATCGTCGTCGTGTTGCTCATCGCGTTCGTGGCGCTCCTGCCCTCGTGGCGTCCCGTCGGGCCGGCCGGCGTGCCGGAAGGCCTGCTCAGTCACGCGCCGCAGGGCATCGCCGCGGCGTTCTCTGATCTAGCGGATCGGGGACGCCTGCGCCTTCGACACAACATCTGGAATCCCCAGCTCTGGGGCTCATGGCTCGAGCTGATCGTCCCGGATCGGCCGGTCGCCCTCGACTCACGCCTCGAGTTGTTCCCGCCCTCGATCTGGGCCGATGCCGAGACGATCGCCACCGGCGCGGACGGCTGGCAGGCGTTGCTCGTCCGCTACCGAGTGGGCATCGTCGTCGTGTCGGCCGACCAGACCGCGCTCAGCCAGGCCCTCGCGGCGTCCGGCCAGTGGGTCGCCCAGTACCGCGATGCGGACGGTTCGATCTGGACGCAGATCCTGCTCGAGGCCTCGCGATGAGCGCGAGCTACGGTCGGTAGCTGTCCCAGTAGCGCTCGGCCCGGCCGACCCCGCCCGCGGCGCCGACCCGCGCCGCCTCGAGTCGAACCGCCGAGGCCATCTTGCGCTCGCCCCCGAAGAGCCGGTCGAGCTGGCTCTCGTAGAACGCGACGCCGCGGACCTTGCGTTCGAGCTGGTCCCCGATGTCGGCGAAGCGCGGCGTCAGGTACACGTCGGCCGGCAGGCCATCGAGCGCTCCCGCCGGCAGCTCGTCGAGCGACGAGAAGCCGTTCCACCAGCTGTATGGAAAGTCCTCGTAGAAGCTCACCTTGCCGGCCCACTCGGGCCCCGGCATGACCCATCGCTGCGGCTCCGTCATGAGGCGCAGGCCGACCGAGCGGCACAGCTGGTGGTCGACGTGGTTGCCGCCGCCGAGCGGGAAGTAGACCCGCTGGGGTTCGAGTCGAACGATCTCGCGGCGCAGGATCTCGTAGGGCGCCCCGTCGTCCGGCCGCGGCTCGCCGAGCAGCTGATCGTCGCCCTCGTAGCCGCGGAAGACCGCGTCGGGCAGGTCGAGGAAGACGATCGAGGCCTCGGCATACATCGCGTAGCGCTCGTCCTCGACGCGGCGGGACGCGACCACGTCGCCCGCCATTGCCGCGTCGACCACGTCGTCGGTGTAGACCGCGCCCTGGGTGGAGACCTCGTCGACCAGCAGCTGACCGGCCAGCGGCCGGTTTCGAATGCTCGCCCGGCGATACCACGACGCGCGCTGCCAGAACCGCTTGGCGGAGGCGTCCGCGTCGGCCTGGGTGGCCTCGAGACGATCGTCGTCGGCCGCCCATGGCGCCACGCCGCTGCCGTCGTCGACCGGGTAGTCGGCCGCGATCGCCGAGCGGTTGAAGGCCTCGCTCGCCGGCCAGATCGTCTTGGTCCCGAACCCGAGCGCCTCGCGCTGGTAGCTGGTCAGGCCGCCGCTGCCGTTGCCCACGCCGCCGCCCGACCCGCTGCCCGACCCCGAGTAGACCGTCAGGATCGTGACGTTCTGGCCGAGCTCTCGAAGGCTGGCGATGAGGCCACCGCAGGAAAGGGCGGCGTCGTCAGGGTGGGGAGCGACGAAGACGTGGGCCACTGCCGGGCGAGTATACGAAGCGCGGGCGGGAGTGGGCGCCGCGCGGCGTCGGATGCAGGGCCCCGGTGTCCGCTCGTCATCGACCTGAACGCGCCGGTCGTTCTCATATTTCGCCCACCATGACTGTGGAGGCATAGCTCCACGAGCTCATGCATCCACTCGCATCGCGGACGAAATATCGATGTCTTCGATGCAATGATCGCGAGGCAACGACGGGCTGACCGTCGGACAGCAATCCGGCCGCCGGCCGCGGCCATGACCGAGGGCTGCGACCACCCGCCGCGGCCATGCCCGACGGCTCCGGCCACCCGCCGGTGCCGCCCTCAGCGGCCGCCCTCCTGCCAGCCGCCCTCGCCGACGAGCGGCACGAAGACGACCGGTCCGTCCGACCACTGGGCCCAGCTCCGCTCGCCTCGCCGCTCCACCACGACGAGATCCTGCTGGTACTTCGGCCCGACCGGGATGACCAGCCGGCCGCCGACCGCGAGCTGGTCGCGCAGGGCCTCGGGCAGGGTCGGCGCCGCGGCCGTGACGATGATCCCGTCCCACGGCGCGCCCTCGGGCGCCCCGACGCTGCCGTCGCCGACCCGGATCTCGACCCCGGTGACCCCCAACCGTTCGAGCCGCTCCGTCGCCCCTGCCGCGAGCTCGGCATGCCGTTCGATCGTCAGGACGCGGGCCCCGAGGCCGGCGAGGATCGCCGCCTGGTAGCCGGAGCCGGTGCCGATCTCGAGCACCCGGTCGCCGTCATCGATCGCCAGGAGCTCCGTCATTCGAGCGACGATGTAGGGCTGGCTGATCGTCTGGCCGGCCTCGATCGGCAGCGCCCGATCGTCGTACGCGAAGGCGGCCGCCCCGGGGACGAAGAGCTCGCGTCGAACGCTCGCCATGCATTCGAGCACCCGCTCGTCGCGGACACCGCGGCGCTCGAGCTGATCGCGGACCATCGACCGACGCTGCCGCTCCGAGGCGTCGGCCCCGCCGTCGTCCGGGGCGTCGCGCCAGCGGTTTCGAAGCCAGCGCACGGCCGCAGCATACGCGTCGGGCCCACGGCGGACGCGTCAACGGCGACGGCCGTCAGGTAGCGGCTGGGCTGGCCTCGGGCGTGGGTGCCGGACTGGCGACGGGGCTGGTGCCCGTGCTC
The DNA here is from genome assembly GCA_012026785.1 of Chloroflexota bacterium. Classification (GTDB taxonomy): domain Bacteria; phylum Chloroflexota; class Limnocylindria; order Limnocylindrales; family CSP1-4; genus UBA5189. The sequence continues at coordinate 50,590 of VEOW01000064.1, forward strand.
GCCGGCGTCGTGGGCGACACCGCCGGGCTGCCGGACGGCAGGCCGCTCGGCGAGACGCCCGGACTGGGGCTGACGATCGGCGCCGGCGTTCGAGGTGGCGTGAAGGCGCCGCCCTTCCCGAAGCCCGCGGCGTACAGGAAGATGCCGACGAAAACGGCGGTCGAGCCGATGACGAACGCCGCCGCCCATCGATCTCGAATTCGAAGGGCGGGATCGATCGCGAACCCGCCACGCCTGGCCGGCGGTGCGGCCTTCGGGGCCTGGCGCGGCCGAGGGGCTGGTTCGAGCTCATCCGGCTCGGGTTCGAGCTCGTCGGCGACGGGCGCGTCGGTCCGTTGGTCGGTCATCGGTTCGGGGTCGTCTCCTGGGGGCAGGGCCGTTGGCCCGCGGGACGGCGCGAGTGTACGCGAAGGGCGTCAGGCGTCGCGAACCGCCGGGAACAACAGCCCGGCGAGGCCGGCCGCGACCGTCACCAGGCCGAAGACCCCGATGACGGGGGCCGCCCCGAACCACTCGCCGAGGACGCCGCCGACGCCCATGGCCAGGGTCATCGAGCCGAACACGACCGAGAACCGCAGGCCCAGGACTCGACCCATGAGCTCCTGCGGGGTTCGACGCTGGAAGAGCGTCTGGCTGGGGATCACGAAGGCCAGGTTGCCAACGCCGGTCCCGAAGGCCAGGCCGATGGCGAGGTACAGGTTGCCCGTCAGCGCCAGGCCGGCGACGAGGGCCCCGGTGGTCGCGTAGCCGACGATGACCAGGCGGCCCAGGGGCAGGCGCGACCCGACGAGGCCGATCAGGAAGCCGCCGACCAGGTTGCCGGCCCCGATCGAGCCCTCGAGGAACGAGTAGACGGTCGTGTCGTCGAAGCCCAGGCCGTCGATCGAGTCGCGGGCGTAGACGGGGGTCAGGGCCAGGAAGATGCCGAGCATGAACTGGCCGGCCGTGGCCTGGAGGGTGTTGGCGAGCAGGACCCCGTCGCCGCGCAGGAACTGCCAGCCGTCACGGAGCTCCGTGCCGAATCTCGCCAACGCGGCGCGGGCGCCCGCCAGAGCCGACGTCGCCGCCTCCTTGCCGGCCTCCAGGCTGGCCTGACCGAGGCGCGCCATCGGGGCCACCGACATCGAGGCGAGGAGCAGCGCCGAGCCGATGTAGGTCACCGAATCGACCCAGAAGGCCAGCGGCAGCTGGCTGCCCAGCAGGGCCACGAACAGGCCGGCGATGACGTAGCCGCCGATGTCGGCGAACGTCTCGCCGATCCAGAGGGCCGAGTTCGCGGCCACCAGGTCGTCCGAGGCGACCATCCGCGGGACGATCGCGCCCTTGGCCGGCCGGAAGAAGATCGAGATGGTGGTGAGCAGGAAGACGAGCGGATAGACGAGGACGAGGTTGGTCACCGCGGCGATCGGGATGAGGAGGACGACCCCCGCGCGGAGCAGGTCGCTGACGATCATCACCTCGCGGTGGTCCCAGCGATCGACGAGCGTCCCCGCGATCGGGCCGACGAGGAGGTTCGGCAGGGTCGCGACGAGGAACACCGCGCCGACGGCGATCGGGGAGTTGGTGGCGTTGAGGACGAGGAATGCCAGGGCGACCTGGTGGATCCGATCGCCGACGAGGCTGATGAGCTGGCCGAACCACAGGGCCGAGAACGACGAGTCGAGGGCGAGCCGGACGTACGGGTGGCGCCGGACGCGTTCGAGGATCGGGGGGACGCCGGGGATGGCGACGGTTCGGGGGGCCGGCAGGGAGCCCTCGGCACGGAGTGAGGCGCCGCCGAGAACGAGCGGCCGCTCGAGGGCCGCGGCCCGGACCAGCGCCGTGTCGGCACTCGGGTCGCTGAGTGCGCCAGCTTCCGCGCCCGCCTCCGCGCCGGCCCCGGCGAGCGCCGGCTCGAGGGGAGTGCCGATGGTCGCGACGCGCCGTCGGATCGCCTCCTTCGTCGCCTCATCGAGCTCGGTCTGGTGTCGAACGGTAACCGCGAACAGGAAGAACGCCAGGCCGGCCGCCAGGAACAGGTCGCCGATGCTGGCGACGTTGCGCAGGAACGGGATCGGGATCGGGATGATGTCGCCGAGCGGGCCGGCGAGGGCCAGGAAGTCGCCCGAGATGCCGCCTTCCGCGGCCAACCCGACGATTCGATGGAAGGGCGTCGCGAAGACCTCGTTGCCGAGCCCCGCCGCCTCGATGCTGGGCGCCCAGACCGGCATCGCGCCGCCGTTGGTGACCACCGCGACGGCGTTCATCAGGATGCCCACGAAGGCCAGCGGAAGGCCGGGCTGCTCGCGGTTCACCCACAGCCCGATGAGCAGCAGTGCGAAGCCACTGGCGAAGAGCGGCAGGCGCAATGCCTCGGCCGGGTCGATGCCGGCCTCGATCGCGACTTGGGTGGCGAATCGGAGGATGAGGCCCAGGAACAGCAGCTGGACGAGCCGCAGCCGCACGCTGGCGAGGTTGTCGAGGCGGCCCCCGGCGAGCAGGCCCAGCACGAGGCCTGCGGCGAGGCTCAGGATCAGCACGGGCTCAGCTCGTCTTCCATCCCGTGCTGATTCTCACGCCGCGACGGGCATCGCCGCTCGTGATTCGTGACGTGGGCGGCCGCGTCCTCCGCGGCCGGCTCAGGCGAGATCCGCCGCGGGCGACCCGGGTGCCGGGGCGTCGAAGTGGTGGGCGGCTCGGTCGGCCGCCAGCTGTCCCAGCGTCGGGATCGGCCGAAGCTCGGGCCGGCCGGGGTCTCGAACGTCCTCCGCCCAGCGGGTCCTGACGAAGGCGTCGACGACCTCGGGGGCGAACTGGACGCCGGCGAACTTCCGCAGCTCGGCGAGGGCCTGCTCGGTCGACAGGGCCTTGCGGTACGGCCGGTCGGCGGTCATCGCCTCGAAGGCGTCGGCGACGTGGAGGATCCGGGCGAGCTTCGGGATCTCGTCGCCCATCAGCCGGTCGGGATAGCCCGAGCCGTTGTACCACTCGTGGTGATGCCGGATGACGGGCAGCTCGGGCGCCAGCCGATCGACGGGCCCGATGATCTGGGCCCCGAGCACGGGGTGGGCGTTCATCGTGATCCGCTCCTCGCGGGTCAGCTTGCCCTGCTTCAGCAGAACGCTGTCGGGGACCCCGATCTTGCCGACGTCGTGAAGCAGGCCGCCCCATTCGAGGGCCTCCAGCTCCGCGGCGCTCACCCGCATCACCCGACCAATGTCGACGGCGATCGTCCGCACGCGCTGGCTGTGCTTGCTGGTGTACGGGTCCCGCTTGTCGACGGCCTCGGCCAGGGCGCCGATGGTCTGGGTGAACATCTCGCGCATCTCGACGAACCGCTGGTACGCCACCCGCGTCGTAAACAGCGGCAGCCCGAACAGCAAGGTCGTCCACCAGCCGCCCCCTGGGATTTCGTACAGGCGCGCCATTAGCCACCCTAGGGGCGCCAGAGTCAGGAAGTTTGCCCAAATGTTCGCGGTTTCGGCACGGGCCAGAAACTCTCGCGGGGAGCGGCCTTGCCGGATCAGAACGATCAGCGACACGAGGACGAGGTTGAATAGGAAGTAGAGCAGAGTGGCGGCGAGTGTCGCCAGAAATTCCCAAAATAGCCCTTCGCCTAGACCGCGCACTCCGACAAGCACCATTCCCGCCAGGGTGACCGGGAGCACGATGGCGGCATGGTTCGCGAGCGTCCCGTACCAAGCTACTCGCCCGCGAAGTTCGCGGGTATCGGTTGTCCCGAGGAGTGCGACCCATGCCCCGGCCGTCGGTCCACCTAAGACCGTCGCGGCCATCAGCGGGGCAGTGGAAACGGCCACTTGAACGCCATCGGTAAGGCGGACCGGCAAGGCCGATGCGATCAGCGTCACCAAGGTCCAAAAGCCAAGCCCGGCGAGCACCTCTATCGGCGATACCTCGCCATGGACGCCGTCGAGTTCGATGGCGATGGTGTGCTCAACAGGAATCACAAGGCTCGTGGCCAGCAGCGCCAAGGCTGCTGCTCCCACGAGCCATGCGATGTATATCGCCAGGGATCGAGTCAACTCGCCTCTGTACTCCTTGGACCTACGTCCCGAACTCTAAGACCTAACGTCCGGGCCCTAAATGGTCCATGCGTACTAGAAGCCCTTTAGAGTCGCTCCTCCGGCGAGGGCGGTCGCGGCGATGGCACTCAGGGTGATGGCCAGCCGCATCAGTCGGAGCTTCATGATCATTTACCTGACTAGAAGCCCTTGAGGGTCTGTTCCGGCTTCACGCTCGTCCTCCTCGCGGTTTCCGCGTTCCACCCTGGAAACACGAAAACCGACCAGACACTTGGTCGGTCGGTTGCACTACTCGCTCGATCCCACCCTAAGTGCCCATTTCAGGTGGGATTTCGGCGCGTCCGAGCGTTATTGAGATGACGCTCTCTTAGTACCGGAGTACTAGACAGCGGCGGGACTATAGGTATCCCGCTCCACCCCGGTCAATACGCATGTCTACCTAATTGGCCCGCCTCGTTGAATGGCGTTGGTTCGACACCGAGCTCCTTCATCGAGCGGGCGTAGTGTGCGTAGGCCTCCGCGGCGGCAGCGTGCGCGCCCGAGTACCGGTACAGGCGGACAAGGGAAAGCTGGATTTCCTCGGAGTCTGGATCCACTTCGGCAGCGCGCTCCGCGAGGAACGTGCCGCGCTCCCACTGACCAGAGTCGATGTCCGCTCGAATGGCCCGCTCAACCGTCCGGAGGAAGCCTGCATGCAGCGCGTCTCGGAAGGGCTGCGCCCATTCGTCGTAGATGAAGTCCAGGGCAAATCGCCCCGAGTATTCCTTCGCTAGACGAACCGCGACATCGGGCTCCGGTGTCCCGGTTGTCTGGCGAACCAGCCCCAGGCACCGCTGGCTTCGTGCGTCAATCAACTCGTCGTCGAGCCAAATCGTCTCCCCGTCCTGTTGGACGTATCCGGGTGATGTGTCGTCTCGGTAGTCGGGCTCGAACACCCGGCGAAGGAAGTACACGGTCTGGTTCAGCGAATTCAGGGCGGACGCAGGATCCTGGTCCGGCCAGAGGCTATCGAGGACCTCATCTCTCGAGCAGGCAAACTCGACTTTCGTGAGCAGAAGACAAAGAAGGGCCAGGACCTTCCGCCGCACGCCCCCACCTTCAACTGTGCGCTCGCCAATCTGGATCCGGACGCGACCCAGATCCTCCACGGAGACCCGCGGCGCGAGTCGACGAGCGAGCGAGCGACCAAGAGCGGCAGCTCGCGGATCGCGAAGAGACCGGGCCGCATCACGGAGTCGAGGAACGTCCTCGGGCTCACCAATCTGCTCGAGGAGCTGTCCGGCTGCCAGTCTCGTGGAGGCTGAAACCGAGCGCAGTTGAGCACGGGCAGCGGTTCGCCACCGTGGCGGAAGTCGGTGCGCCTCAGCCTCGATCACTCGCTGGGCCTCGACGCTGACCTCCGGCAATCGTCGCGCGACCACTTCCGCCCCCATTGTTAGAACCCTCGGGTTCTCTCCGGCGAGCCTCAGGATCACTTGGGACAAGTCGCCTTTGCCATGGGCGGAAGCTTCAAGAAGGCGCCCGTATCGCTCCCACAGGCGAGCCCCTTGGTGCGCCGCCAGGTCGATCGCCCGCGCAGCACCATGTCCTGCCGCAGGATCATCCTTCAAGCAGGCCAGCAGAACCTGGGCGAGCTGACGGCGCAGTTCGAACGCGGGCGTCGTGCGCAGGGCGTTGCCGGGTAGCTTTCCGAGCGATTCGCCGGCCTCGTCGAGTCTCCCGATTTGAGCAAGTGCTACCGCACTGGCCAGATGGGCCTTGTCCCTTTCATTCCGATCCTTTTCGATACGGCCGTCAACGCGGAGGAGGTGTGCTAGAGCGCGGTCGACGTCGCCGAAGAACTCCTCGATTTCCGCCGCTTCGACGGCGACTTCAACCGCTTGCCCGGCAGGTGCCGCCTCGATGGCGCGCTCTATTTCCAGCCGAGCTTCCTCGATGGTGCCCAGTTGGGCAAGTGACGCGGCGCGGGCCAGGCGTGACGACACGAGCTCGACACCTTGCGAACTCCGATTCAGTAGCTCGATTGAGTCCTCGGCCGCTTTCAGGGCGGCGGACGCCTCTCCCATCGGGAGGAGCACTTGGGCGAGGTTGCAATACGTGACCCCTAGGAAGTGCGTTTCGGGACGGCCGCTGGCTCTGGCCGCGGTCCGCTCGAGCGCTTCAGCTGCGGTGGGCAGCAGGCCATCCGTCGACACCTCGAGACACAGCCGATAGGTTCGGGCGATCTCCGCCAATCGAGGCGGGGCGTACTCCTCAAGACGCCGACAAGCCTCGAGGGCACCGGCGGTGTCGCCTGCCAGATTCCGTGCCGACACGAGGTTGAGAAGCGCGGCCGTGTCGCCGGGGTCGGCGTGGATGGCGCGTTCGGCGAGATCGAGGCCCTCGACGGTGTTGGCGCGCTGCTGGGCAAGACGCGAGCGGATGACGAGGCCCGGGGCGCCGGGCAGCTCGCCGCCCGGAAGGCCACTCGCCAGCGACTGCGCGGCGGCGTACGCGCCAGTCGCGAGGATCGACTCGACCGCCCCGGTGAGGACGCGGCCGGCGCTCGTGGGGTCGCCAGCCGCGAGGTAGTGGCGGGCGGCGGTCTGCCAGTCGATCGCCTCGGCCGCGGCGGCAATTCGATGGTGGATGACTCGAACCTGGGCGTCGCCGATCGAGCGCGCAAGGCGCGCCTGGAGAAAGTCTCGAACGAGCGGGTGGGCCCGGGCCACGTGGCGGGTGTTCGGGCCGCCCTTGCCGAGCAGCCCCAGACGCTCGCCATCGTCGATCCATCGAGCGGCTTCGGCCTCCGGAATGTCCGCCGCGACCGTGCCAAGCGGCAGATCGATGGTTTCGAGCAGGGAGGTCCGCATGAGGAACGCCTGCAGGTCGGGTTCGAGATCCCCGATGACCTCCTCGGCGAGATAGTCGTAGAGGTGCCCCTCGGCCCCGCTCAGCGACGAGATGAAGGCCCGGATCTGGGCCGGATCCCGGTCGTGGAGCGCGGATCGGACGAGCTGCAGCGAGGCGGCCCAGCCCTCTGTCCGCCGGGTGAGCTCGGCGACGAGCCCCGGTTCGAGACGCATCTCGTACGTCTCCCGGAACAGCCGCTCCGTCTCCTCGGCATCGAACCGGAGATCGTCGGTGCCGAGCTGGGCGACCTCCCCGAGCGCTCGAAGACGGGCCAGACGGAGGGGTGGTTCGCGGCGGCTGGCGAACACGAACGCGAGCCGCTCGGGTCCGCGGGCCAGCAGCTCCCGCACGACGTCCCGGACGTCCGGAGAGTCGTCGACCAGGTGGAAGTCGTCGAAAACGAACGCGCTCGCGTCCGGCGGCAGCTGGCCGAGTTCGCGGAGGAAGGTATCGACGACCATCTCGCGCGGCGGAGCGGCGGTCGCCGTCTCGCGGATCAGCGAGCCGGTCGCCTCGCCGAAGCCCGGGTGGTGGAGCCGGATGGCGGCCACGAGATAGGCCAGGAACCCAACCCAGTCGCGATCGCCCCGGTCGAGGCGGTACCAGAAGACGCGGACGCGGCTGCGGCGTGTGAAGTCGGCAAGGAGGGTTGTCTTGCCGTAGCCAGCCTCGGCGATGACCAGCACAGCCCGGCGGTGGATCTTGACCGACAGCCATTCCAGCAACCGATCGCGGGCCAGCGTCTCGTCCCGCAGCGGCGGCGCCTGGACCTGCGTGATCTGGACCGGATACTCGGACATGCCTCCGAGGAGCCCTCCGGTGGTCGCGTGGCTGGGCGTGGCCGGCGCCGAACCGGTGGGGACGAGGGTCATGTGGGCGCTGCGGGGCGGCTCGGGCGGCGCGAACGATAGGGACGGGGCGCGAAGCGTATCAACGGCGAGGGCGGCCCGACGGTGCTGGGGCATGCCGGGCATCTTGCGGTTGCCCGCTCATCGGGCGGTTACCGCATCGTGGAAACGCTGTGGATAGCTCGGTCAGCCCTCGTATTCGAAGCCGATCTTGAGGTCGACCTGGTACTCGACGATCTCGCCGTCCTCGACCCGGGCCGTCGATTTCACGACCTCGATCGTCTGGATGTTTCGAACGGTCCGCGAGGCCGTCGCTACGGCCTGTCGTGCCGCATCGCTCCACGAATTGGGGCTCGTGCCAACCATCTCGCGAATGATGATCACGCCCATGTCAGCCTCCTCCGACTGGGGGTTGAGATGGGTCGAGTGTAGGTCTGGCGGCGCGGCCGACGGCGGCCGTTACGGCCCGACGATCAGCCCTGGACGGGCGCCGCCGCGGGCTCGATCAGGCCGGCTCGAACCTTGTCGAAGCAGCTGCTGCAGTACACGGGCCGGTCGGTCCGCGGCGCGAAGGGCACCATCGCCTGGTTGCCGCAGGCGTTGCAGATCGCCGCGTGGTACTCGCGTGGGCCGCCGTTGCGGGCGCGCTTGGCGATCGCCCGGCAGTTCGGGCAGCGCTGCGGCGTGTTCACCAGGCCCTTCTCGGCGAAGAACCGTTGCTCGCCCGCGGAGAAGATGAAGCTCTCGCCGCAATCGCGGCAGCTCAGGGTCCGATCCTCGTACACGCCGTCCATCCTCCGCTCGAGGGCCGCGTCTGTTCGCTTCGTCCCCCGCCCGTTGCGCCTGGACCGGTGGGCTCGCGGGGGGCGAGACCCTTGGGCTCGGATCCAGGGCACGGTCCGAATCTCGTGCCCGTGAGAATACGCACGCTCGTCAAGCGTGGGTGGCAGCGAGCGGCGGCTAGCTTGCCTCGGCGTAGCGCTGGCCGGCGTACGACTGGAAGCGTGTCTGGCTCTTGCGGAACCACAGCTGGATCTCGCCGGTCGGGCCGTTGCGGTGCTTCGCCAGCTTCACGTTCACGACCTCGCCATCGACGTCGGCGTCGTCCGCACCCTTCTCCTTCTCACGCCACAGGAAGACGACGAGGTCCGCGTCCTGCTCGATGGCGCCCGACTCCCGCAGGTCGGACAGCCGCGGCTCCTTCGACTCGCGCATCTCCGGCTGGCGCGACAGCTGCGACAGCGCGATGACCGGCACGTTGAGCTCTCGAGCGAGCGCCTTGAGGCCCCGCGAGATCTCCGAGACCTCCTGGACGCGGTTTGCATCCCGGCTCGTGGTCGTCGCCTGCATCAACTGGAGGTAGTCGACGATCACGAGGTCCAGGCCCGACTCGGCCTGCAGCCGGCGGGCCTTGGTCCGAAGCTCCATCGTGCTGATGTTCGGGGTGTCGTCGATGAACAGCGCCGCCTCGGACAGGTCGTTCATCGCCGGTGCGATGCGGGCGAAGTCCAGCTCCTCCAGGAAGCCCGAGCGAAGGCGCTTCGAGTCAATGCTGGCGACGCTCGAGAGCAGTCGCAGGACGAGCTGTTCCTTGCTCATCTCGAGGCTGAACACGCCGACCGTCCGGCCCTCCCGGACCGCGGCGTGCTCGGCGACGTTCAGCGCGAAGCGCGTCTTGCCGACGCTCGGCCGGGCGGCGACGACGATCAGGTCGCTGCGCTGGAAGCCAGTCGTCAGCTGGTCGAGATCCATGAAGCCCGACGAGATACCGCTCAGCTCGCCGCGATGGGCGTGCAGGTAATCGAGGCGGTCGTAGGCCGCGTGGAGCAGCTCCCGAAGCTGGCTGAAGCCGGCGGTGATCCGGCGGTTCGAGACCTGGAACAGCTCCGACTCGGCGCGGTCGATCGCCTCCTGGATCTCCGACGGATCCTCGTACCCGATCCCGGCGATCTTGCCGGCCGCGCCGATCAGGTTGCGCAGGACCGCCTTGCGCTCGACGATCCGGGCGTACTGGACGGCGTGGACGGCTGTCGGCGTCTGGTTCGACAGCGTCGAGAGGTAGGCCCGTCCGCCGATCGACTCGAGGTCCTCGCTCCGTTCCAGCGTCTCGGCGACGGTGACCAGGTCGATCGGCTCGCGTCGCTCGAACAGCTCCAGCATCGCCCGATAGACCTGCCCGTGGGCTTGGCGGTAGAAGTCCTCCGGGCGCAGGAACTCGGCGATCTCGATGATCGCCTCGCGGTCGATCAGGATCGCGCCCAGGACGGACTGCTCCGCCTCGAGGCTGTGGGGCGGTAGACGGTCGATCATGCGTTCGAATGGTCCCCATCCGGTGTGACAGCTCGGTTGTCAGCGCCAAGGGTCGCCGCCCGGGCGCATCTGCCCAACCCGGTTGTCAACGAACCTCGTCCACAACCCGCCATCCGGGCCGCCGAGACTGTGCAGAACCGTCGATGGGCCGTGGACACGCTCCGTCCCGGCGAGGTTCAGCCGTCGATCCCGCACCTCGTGCGCGATTCTTCGGCTGATGGCCTGGAGGGAGTGCTTCGGTCGTCAGATCGTGCATCGGACGGAGCATTCGTCGGCTGGAACCCGGCCAACCTGGCCCGGGTGACCGGCGAGCGAAGGGCCTGGCCGTCTCAGCCGAAGAATCGTGCATGGCGTGAACGATGTTCGGCTGGCACCGCCAGGGGATCCGGGGGACCCGGGCGCCCGGGCGCCCGGGCACATGCCTAGCGTCGAACGGCGACCAGCTCTCCCTTGCCGATCGGCACGACGAGGCCGACGAGGCGGTCGTCCGACAGGGCTCGCTGCCTGAACGGTGCGAGTTCGTCTTCGTGGGACGTGAGGTTGTCGGCGATCAGCAGGCCGCCCGGCCGGAGCGCGCCGATCGCGGGTTCGAGGGCGGCTTCGTAGATGGCTTTCTCGGCGTCGAGGAACACGAGATCGACGTCGCCGTCGAACCGGGCCAGTCCGGCGACGCCATCTTCGGTGCGCTGCTCGACGACATCGGCCAGGCCGGCGTCGACGAAGGCCTCGGCGGCTCGGGCGACCTTGGCGGGGTCGACGTCGAAGGTGATCAATCGCCCGCCACATTCCCGGGCGGCGAGGGCCAGCCACAGCCCGGAGTACCCACCGCTCGTGCCCACCTCGACGATCGTCCGCGCGCCGACCGAGATCGCCAGGGTGAGCAGGAACTGGCCGGTTTCGGGCGTGATCGCCCGCAACCGCTGCGACTGGGGCGTGCCATCGACTCGATCCTCGGCATCGCGCGCCTCGAGCCGCGCCATGACCGCCCGAACCCGCTCTGAAACCAGATCCATCACGCCGATGGTAGATGCCCTCGCTCGTGGCGTGAGCCGACGGACGGCCCGGACGGGTCAGGCCAAGGAGCCAGGCAACGCACGCATCGCACGTGCCCGGCGGACCGTCAATCGAGGCGGCGGATGACCCCGATGAGCTTCCCCTGAATTCGAACGTCGTCGTAGAACTGCGGCGGGTAGTTGGGGTTCGCCGGCTGGAGTCGAACCCGGTCCTTCTCCTTGTAGAAGCGCTTGAGGGTCACCGCGTTCTCCTCCACCTGGGCCACGACGATGTCGCCGTTTCGCGCGGTCGTCTGGGGGCGGATGAGGACGAAGTCGCCGTCGGCGATGTGCTCCTCGATCATCGAGTCGCCCCGAACCCGGAGGACGTACGCATCCCCGCTGGGCGCCAGCAGGTCGGGCACGGGCAGCGTCTCCGAGGCGTCCTGGTAGGCCTCGATCGGGCCGCCGGCCGCGATCTCGCCGACGATCGGCAGGACGTGCGCCTCCGAGGTCACCGCCTGCGGAACGAGCTCGTTGGTGAGCCCGAGCTGGATGGCCGCGGTCGGCGTCAGCCGCAGCGCCCGCGACTGGGCTGCGCCACGCTCGAGGTAGCCCTCGCGCTCCAGCATCAGGAGGTGGTGATGGACGGCCGAGGTGGAACTGAGGCCCACGGCCACCGCGATCTCGCGCACCGACGGCGGATACCCGCGTGCGCGGAGCGTGGCCGCGATGTGGTTGAGGATCTTCAGCTTCCGTTCGGCATCATGCCTGGTCAACGCGCGACTCCTTTGAGCGGCTGCGCGTAGCATACCGAACGGGTGTTCGATGTCAAGTTGTAGCTCGTGCGGACGCCCAGTTCCACCGACGGCCATGCATGTGACGCTCGATTCAGCGTTCGAAACCGTCGCGGCCGTCCTCGCAGCGGACGACAAGGCCCTTCTTGGGGCCTTCAGCCGATGAATCGAGCACCTCACGAACGACTCGTCGGGCGAGCCCGGCTGCGTCTGGCTCCAGCCGAAGAATCGTGCATGGGATGCACGGTCGACGGCTGATGTCGGCGCGCAACTGGCGCGCGATTGGCTCGAAGCGCTCGCTGCTAGACTTCCCGATCCCGACGATGCGATGGCGACCCGCACGCGGTGCTGGATCCTGGAGGCAGGTGGCGGATGGCTCGCGGCAAGCGGGCGAATGGTGACGACGACACGAAGCGAGGTCGAGGGGCAGGGCTCCGGCGCCTGATCGCCGTCGGCGCGCTTTTGCCGTTCGCCGGCCGCGCACCGCTGTACGCCCGCCTGCTGTGGTCGCTGGTCGCGGACCCGCGCATCCCGGCGGGCCGCAAGGCCCTCCTCGGGGTCGCGCTCGGCTACATCGCGCTGGGGCGAGACATCGTGCCCGACCGCGTTCCGCTGCTCGGCCAGTTCGCCGATCTCGTCGTCGTCGCGCTCGCGACCCAGCTGTTCCTCGAAGGGCTCGATGATGCCGTCCTGACCGAGAAGCTCGAAGAGGCTGGCATTGCCCGAGCGGCCTACGAGGAGGATCTCGCGCGGATGCGACGACTCGTCCCGGGACCGCTGCGCCGCACCGTGCTCCGGCTGCCCGGCGCGTTGGAGGCAGCCGGCGCGGCCCTCGATCGAACCGGCATCGGGCCGCGGGTTCGGGGCTGGATCGGCTAGCCCAGGGCAAGGCCGCAGGCAGCCAAGGCCGATCCGGGCCATCATTCGAACGACCATGAAGGAGGAAACGACCGCGTGAAGGTGATTCTGACCCAGGACGTGTCGAAGCTCGGGAAGTCGGGCGAGATGAAGTCCGTCGCCGACGGGTATGCCACGAACTACCTGATCCCGAACAAGCTGGCCGTCCCCGCTGCCGGTGGCGCCTATCGCGCCTGGCAGCACGACATCGCGTCACGCGAGGAGAAGCGCAACCGCGAGCGAGGCGAGGCCGAAGTGACGGCCAATCGGATCTCGTCGACGACCCTGACGATGGGCGTCAAGGTCGGCGAGGGCGGCAAGCTGTACGGCTCGATCACCGCCAAGGAGATCGCGGAGGCCCTCGGTCGACGGGGCATCGAGGTCGACCGCCACAAGATCGAACTCGAGGAGCCGCTCAAGTCGCTCGGGACCTACAAGGTCGCGATCAAGGTCTACCAGGGCATGACCCCCGAGGTCACGGTCGTCGTCGAGCCGAAGGGCTAGCGCTGGCGTCTCGCGCGTCCTTCGCCACGTCGGACTCGCCGGCGCCGGCGTCTCGGCGCCGTCCGCGGCAGCGGGCCCGCCATCCCTGTCCCCCGCCATTCCTGTCCAATGACCTCCTCATGGACGCTAGACCGGGCTGCGGCACCGGGCGATCGGATATGGGGTCCGCGGAGTCCGAAATTCGAGCGCAAATGGTCAACGCAGTGCGCTTCTCGTAGCGAGGCAGCACCTTCTCCGAGCGGGCGCCGGACGAACGTCCATCACGCGGTCGCTTGACAATTTCGGAGCGGGATCGGGCTCGGAGCGGGATCGGGGGCGGCAACGCGCCCGGCCCGCCCTGCGGACGCGCCCGGCGCCATATCCCTCTGCCGTATCGGAATCGGCCTGAGCACGCTGCGCCCACAGCTGGAATCGACGCCCTGGGCTGAGTGGCACGCTCGCTCGACGGGATTTCGATACGGGAGAGGAGTATTCCGAGGCCCGAGGCCCGAGGCCCGAGGCCCGAGGCTCGAGGCCCGGGTCGCGACACAGAGCTGGCACGGACGGGCGGACAATCGCGGGGTGACGGTCGCACCGAGGATGCCGCGGACCATCCTGCACGTCGCTCTCGACGCGTTCTTCGCCGCGATCGAGCAGCGGGATCACCCGGAGCTGCGCGGCAAGCCCGTTGCGGTCGGGCTCGGGGGTTCGAACGACCGCGGCGTCGTCAGCGCCGCCTCGTACGAGGCACGGGTCTACGGCATCCATTCGGCGATGCCGATCCGGACGGCCCGCCGCCTCTGCCCCGATTGCGTCTTCGTGCCGGTCGACGGCGCCAAGTACCAGCGGGTCAGCCGCGAGGTGATGGCGATCCTGCGTCGCTTCACCCCACTCGTCCAGCCGATCTCGATCGACGAGGCCTTCCTCGATGTCACCGCCTCGCGGGCGCTGTTCGGTGACGGCGAGGCGATCGCGCGTCGGATCAAGGCCGCGATCAGCGCGGAGCTCCAGCTGCCCGCCTCGGTCGGGGTCGCGGCGACGAAGCTCGTCGCCAAGATCGCCAGCGACCTTCGAAAGCCCGACGGCCTGGTCGTGGTGGCGCCGGGCGACGAGGCGGCGTTCCTCGCGCCGCTGCCGATCTCGCGGCTGTGGGGCGTCGGGCCGTCGACGGCAGCCGCGCTTCGCGACTTCGGGGGCGCGACGATCGGCGACCTCCAGGCGGCCGATCGAGCCGGTCTCGTCCGGCGGCTGGGCAAGCACGGCGCGACGCTGGTCGACCGGGCGCACGGGCTCGACGCCGACCCGGTCGACGATCCCGACGCCGCCAAGTCGATCGGCCACGAGCACACGTTCGATGTCGATACCTCCGACCCGGAGGTCCTCGAACGAACGCTGCTGGCGATGGCCGAGGGCGTCTCGGGACGCCTTCGCCACGCGGGCCTGCGAGCTCGAACGATCACGGTTAAGGTCCGAGACTCGGGGTTTCGAACGGTGACCCGGCAGCGCGGGCTGGCGGAGCCGACCGACCTGACCGAGCCGATCTGGCGCCTGGCCGTCGAGCTGGCTCGGCCGGAGATGCGCGGAAGGCGGATCCGCCTGCTGGGGGTGACGGCCTCGGGCTTCGACGAGCGCGAGCAGCTCGGCCTCTTCGAGGCGGTCGAGGATCGACGGCGGTTGGCCGTGCAGGCGGCCGATGCGGTTCGGGATCGCTTCGGTCGGCGGGCGATCACCCGAGCGCGATTGCTTCGAACGGGCTTGCCGACGCCGTTCGAACGGGATCTCGGCACGGCGGTCGAGCGTCGCGGACAGCATGCCGAGGACCTTCCGGAGGGGCGTCGTCACCCCCCGCAGCCTGGTCCCCGGGATCGTGACAGCCAAGCTGACACAACGCTCGACGAGGATGCCTTCGACGACGAAGCCGGGGCTTGACACCGAACAGGTGTTCGAACTAGGCTCTCGTCGAAACCGAACAGGCGTTCACGGCACCAGTGCCCGGTGACCGGAGCTCGCATAGCGCCCCCGGAAGGAGCCGCGAAGATGGCGATGGTCCGAGTCGAGCCGGTCGAGGTCTCGGTTCGCGCCGATTGGTTCGATGGTCGGCCGCGAGAGGTCGTCGTGGCAGGTCAGCGCCTGCCCGTGCTGGAGCTGGTGGGGGTGCGGGACGAGACCGCGGCGTTCCCGGTCGTGGCCGGCCCGCGCACCCTGTTCGACGTCGAGACGCAGGTCGCCCGCCTGCGCCTCGCCTTCCGGCACCGCTCGCGGCGCTGGACGATCGAGGCGATGGAGGCCCACCAGGCGGCCTGACGCATCGGCGCGGCGTCCTGATCCGGGGACCGCAACGCCGGTCGGCGGAATCGGGCCGGTTGGACTAGTCGGGGCGGGCGCGTCGGTACCGCGCCCGCCCCGAGTCCGGCCGCCATAATCGACGGCGTGCAGACAGCGTCGCAGTTCCGTGATCTCACCGTTGCCGAGTTTGTCCGCCGTCTCTCGTCGGCCGAGCCGGTCCCCGGCGGCGGCAGCGCCTCGGCGATCGCCGCGGCGCTGGCAGCCTCGCTCGTGGCGATGGTCGCGTCGCTCTCGGAGGGCCGGCCCAAGTACGCGGCTCATGCCGAGCTGCACGCCCGGGTCGGGCCGGCGGCACGGCGGTTGGCCGACCGGCTCCTGGTGCTCGCCGACGACGATGCCGCTGCGTACGCCGGATTCGCCGCCGCGCTGAAGCTGCCGCGCGAATCCGACGCGGAGCGAGCGCTTCGAACGACGGCGATGCAGGAGGCCGCGCGAGTTGCCGCGGAGATTCCGCTGCGCTGCGTCGAGGCGTGCCTGGAGGTCGTGGTGCTCGCCGAGTCGCTGGCCGGGCGGAGCAACGTCAACGCCTCGTCGGACCTGAACGTCGCGGCGCTCCTCGCCGAGGCCGGCGGCCGCGGGGCGGCGGCGAACGTTCTCGTCAATCTGCCGTCGGTCGGCGATCAGGCATGGGCCGGGGAAGCCCGGCTGCAAGTGGACGACCTGCTTCGAACGCTGGGCCACATCGCAGCCCAGACGCGCGAGGTCGTCCAGGGCGGCGACGCCCGCGACCCAATCGAGCCGTCGGACCTTCCGGTGCACGCTTGACGTCCGAAGCGGGGGCGAACACGGTGACGGCGGCCCGGCTCCTGGAGGGAGCGCCGTTCGCGACTGACATCCGGGCGAAGGTCGCCAGCGATGTCGAGGCGTTCACGGTGGCCCAGGGCCGACCACCGGGCCTCGCGGTCGTGATCTGCGGACGCAGTGCTCCCTCGATGGTCTACCTCGAGCGGATCCTGAAGGGCGCCGCGGCGGTCGGCGTGAAGGCCGAGATGGTCGACGTCGAGGGCGAGGACGCGGCCGAGATGGAGGTCGGGCTCACGCGCGCACTGCGGCGACTGAACGCCGACCCGGCGGTGAACGGCATCATCGTCCAGATGCCCCTGCCGCCCGGCGTCCGGCTCCGGGCCGTCGTCGACGCCATCGATCCGCTCAAGGACATCGACGGCATCCACCCGCTCAACGCCGGCCTGGTCCGGCTCGGGTTCGAGGGCTTCGTGCCGGCCACCGCCCACGCCGCGCTGGAGATGATCCACCGCTCCGGCGTCGAGGTTCGTGGCGCGGATGCCGTGGTGATCGGTCGATCGGCGGTCGTGGGCATGCCGCTCGCGTTCCTGCTCACCAAGGAGGATGCGACCGTCACGGTCTGCCATTCGAAGACCCGCGACCTGGCGGAGGTGACGCGCCGGGCCGATATCGTGGTCGTGGCCGCCGGCCAGCCCGGACTGGTCAACGGTGAGATGCTCAAACCCGGCGCCGTCGTCATCGACGTCGGGATCAACGTGCTCGAGGGCCGAATCGTCGGCGACGTCGACTTCGAATCCGCTCGCGCGGTCGCCGGTGCGATCACGCCGGTGCCGGGCGGGGTCGGGCCACTGACGAACGCCCTGCTGCTCAGCCATCTCGTGCGAGCGGCCCAGCGCCAGGCGAGCGAGGCGATGGAGGTTGCCGAGACATGACGACGACGAAGCCGCAGGCGATGCCGGAGGCGGTGCCCGAGACGAAGGTGCCGCCCGCACCCGGAACCGGCAGCCTGTCGGACCTCGAGATCGCCCGGAGCGTCAAGCCCCGACCGATCATCGAGATCGCCCGCGAGCTCGGCCTGCGCGACGACGAGGTCGAGCCCTACGGCTCGTCGAAGGCCAAGGTCACCCTCGAGGCGATCCAGCGCCTCGAGGCCGAGCGGCCCCGCGGCAAGTACGTCCTCGTCACCGCCATCAGCCCGACGCCGCTCGGCGAGGGCAAGAGCACGACCACGGTCGGGCTCGCGCAGGGCCTCAACCGGATTGGCCGCAAGGCCGCGGTGTGCATCCGGCAGCCCAGCCTCGGGCCGGTCTTCGGGATCACGGGCGGCGCGGCGGGCGGTGGCTGGAGCCAGGTCATCCCGATGGAGGACTTCAACCTCCACCTGACCGGCGACGTCCACGCGATCGGCGCCGCCCACAACCTCGCGGCGGCGTTCATCGACAACCACGTCCACCACGGCAACGCGCTCGGCATCGACCCGCTCAACGTCCTCTGGCCCCGCGTCGTGGACATCAGCGACCGGGCGCTGCGGAAGATCGTCATCGGCCTCGGCGGGAAGGAGAACGGCTACCCGCGTGAGACCGAGTTCGTCATCACGGTGGCCTCGGAGGTCATGGCCGTGCTCGCGCTCGCGACCGACCTCGCCGACCTGCGGACCCGGCTCGGCCGGATGGTCCTGGCCACGACCCGCGATGGCCGGCCGGTCACGGCCGATGACCTGAAGGTCGCCGGCTCGATGGCCGCGCTCCTCAAGGACGCGATCAAGCCGAACCTTCTCCAGACGCTCGAGGGCGGGCCCGCGTTCGTGCACTGCGGCCCGTTCGGCAACATCGCCCACGGCAACAACTCGATCCTCGCCGACCGGCTCGCGCTCGTGACGAGCGAGGTCGTCTGCACGGAGGCCGGCTTCGGCGCGGACATGGGCGCCGAGAAGTTCTTCAACATCAAGTGCCGGGCCTCGGGCCTCAAGCCCGACGCGGCCGTGGTGGTCGCCACGATCCGGGCCCTCAAGATGCACGGTGGCGTCGGCAAGATCGTTGCCGGCAAGCCCCTCGACCCCGCGCTCCTGGCCGAGAACGCCGAGGCGGTTCGCGCGGGAGCGGCGAATCTCGCCAAGCAGATCGAGAACGTCCGGCTCTTCAACGTCCCGGTCGTCGTCGCGATCAACGCCTTCCCGAGCGATACCCCGGCCGAGGTCCGGGCGATCCAGGACGTTGCCCTGGCCGCCGGGGCCCGGGCCGCCGTCGTGGCCAACCACTGGGCGAAGGGTGGCGACGGCGCGACCGATCTCGCCGCCGCCGTCTGGGAGGCGGCCGAGGAGGGCGCCCCGGACTTCCGGCTCCTGTACCGCGACGATGCCCCGCTCGTCTCGAAGATCGAGACGATCGTCACCCAGGTCTACGGGGCCGACGGGGTGGATCTGTCAGCGGCGGCCGCCAAGCAGCTCGCCCAGTACGAGTCGATGGGCTTCGGTCACCTGCCGATCTGCATGGCCAAGACGCAGTACTCGCTCAGCCACGACGCATCGCTCAAGGGACGGCCCAACGGCTTCCGGGTCCCGATCCGGGAGGTTCGTCTCTCCGCGGGAGCGGGCTTCGTCACGCCCCTCGCGGGCGAGATGCGGACGATGCCCGGACTGCCGTCCCGTCCGGGCGGCGAGAACATCGACCTCGACACGGACGGCGAGATCGTCGGCCTGTTCTAACGCGCCGGGAGCGCGCATACGAGACGAACTGCCAGCCGAACGGGTGAGGTCCCGCGATCTACCGCGCAGAGGCGTGGACGATCTCGCCGTCGTGCCACTTCGGGTCCAGCTCCAGCAGCTCACACAGTCGCCGATAGCGGGCGTCCTGTGCGGGGTCCTCGGCATTGCGCCGGTAGGACCCGCGGTCCTCGAAGACGACTGCAATGGAGTAATCGTCGGCACCGTCGTCGAGCCGGTAGACGTACGTCGCCACGAAGCCGGGGATCTGGAGCTGGTCGTACTCGGCCATGAGCGTCACGAGCGCCGGGCCGTTGCCCGGCTTGGCCCGGATTCGAGCGACGGTCCCGTACATCACAGTCCTCCCAGCCGGTGGCCGTTCGAGACGAGGAACGCTCCCACGACGACGAGGCCGAGGGCGATGCCGAGGATGCCGGCGCCCCAGGCGCGGAGGTTGATCGGGCCGAGGGCCTCCGCCTCGCTCGTGTGGCCGTGGTCGTCGTGGCCGTGGTCGTCGTGGCCGTGATCGCCGCTCGCGTCTGCGCCGTGGTCGGATGGCTGCCCGTGCGGCCCGACCATCGCATCCGCGGCGTGCGGGTCGTCGCGCTGCGTCATCTGGTCCTCCTCGGTGTTGACGCCGTTCGGCGCTCGTCGATGCTACTGCGGGGCTGCGTCATCGGTCCGCCCGCGGGGTGGCCGCGTTGGTTCCACTCCGCTCCGCTATGTCTGTCGCAGGAATATTCATTCCCGAAACGCATCGTGGGGTCAGGGCAGGATGCCGGAATGAATATTCGGGCGACGTTCATAGGCGGGGGACAGGGGTCGGCCGGCGTCGGCCGGCGGGGCGACCGGGCGGGGTCCTTCGCGCGAGCGAAGACCTTACGGCTCGGCCTCGTCCACCCGGTTTCGGCGCCAGCCCGGCATGCCGAGCCGCCACCAGATGAACAGCAGCCCGGCGGCGACGACGAGCGCGGCGATGAGCAGGTCGTACGGCTCGAGCATGTGGCGGATCTCGACCCAGTTGGCGCCGAGCTGCTCGCCGGCCCAGACGAGCAGCATCGACCACGGCAGGGCGCCCGCCGTCGAGTAGACGATGAACTTGCCGAGGTGCATTCGGGCGACGCCGGCGGGAAACGAGATGAAAGTTCGAACGATCGGCATCAGGCGGCTGAAGAACGCCGTCGCCGGGCCGTACTTCTCGAAGAAGCGGTCGGCCAGCTCCAGCTCGTGGTGGCGGATCAGCAGGTACTTGCCGTAGCGCTCGAGGAACGGCCGGCCGCCCCAGGCCCCGATGCCGTAGGCGATGAGCGAGCCGATGGTGTTGCCGACCGTGGCAACGATCACCACGATCCAGTACGACCAGGCGCCCCCGGTCAACGGCTCGATCTGGCTGGGATCGGAGACGAGGAAGCCGGCGTACGGCAGGATCAGCTCCGAGGGCAGCGGGATCATCGCCGACTCGATCGACATCGCGACCATGACGCCGAGATAGCCCGTCGCGCCGTACAGCGCGTTCAGGAACGGGATGACGATCTGGTCGATGAAGGCGAGCACGCGGCCTCGTCAGTCACAGCACCGGAGGGGAACGACAGCGAGGATAGCGGACTATCCTGCCGTGAGTGTCACCCTCCTTAGCGTCTGACGGCTTGGCTCGTAGCCTGCCTGCCCGCCTGCATGGCGTGGCCTTCATGCGTTGTGCCGGCC
>VEOW01000123.1 GCA_012026785.1 Chloroflexota bacterium
CGCGGCGCGACCTTCTACCTCGGCAACCCGCTCGCCCCGGACGGCTCGCACATGCGGCCCGTCGCGGAGGCGGACATCCGCAGCGCGGCGCTGGCGTTCGGAGGCGGCTACGTCTTCGCCGTTGGCTTCCCGCCCCGCAAGGAGAACGACCCCGTGAGCGTGTTCCTCCGGACCGACAAGGCCGGGACCATCACCATCCCCGCCTCGACGGAGGTGCGCGGCTACGACTGGTCGCCCGATGGGTCGGGCCTGGTCGCCGCCAAGAAGCGCCCCGCCGGCGTCGAGGTGAAGGCCCGCTTCGACTACACCCTCCGCCGCGCATCGGGGGACGCGATCCCGTCCTCGCTCGTCCACGTCACGGACGGCTACCTCGCCGGCCTCTTCGTCTCCACCGTCGCCGTGACGGAGGAGTACGACCCGGACGCTCGCGACGCGGAGATCGCGAGGCTCAAGAAGCAGATCGCCGCCGCGAAGGCGGCGCTCGGGTGAAGGAGATCACCATGCAGGCTCTTCCCGTTTGGTTCCGCAAGTTCCTGGTGGACTTCATCGAGACGGGCATCGGCGCGATCCTCGCGCTCCAGCTCGCGCTCCCGGCCAACACCGACGAGGCCGTGCGCCTCGCCGCGGTCCTCGGCGGCGCCGTCTTCGGCGCCCTCGTTTCGGCCTTCCGCCGCGCCGTCCCCGGCCTCGTCGCGTGGCTGCGTGACGTTCTCGCGGTCCAGGAATAGGAGAAAGGGCTACCACCTCATGCTTCGTCGCCTCGCGGCGCTGTTCGCCGCTCTCATCCTCCTCGTCGCCGTCGTCCCGTCAGCTCGGGCCGGCGATGTCGGTCAGACGTGCAGCCCCTTCGGCATCGGGTACTACACGCTCGTCCTCAAGTGGCGGGCGGAGGACGAAGGGGTCGGGGCGTTCAACGGGGTGCGCGGAGAGGCCATCATCCGCACGCTCTACGTCTGCGGCACCATCGGCAACATTCACGGCGGATCGTTCGTCCTCCCGGCCAACCTTGAGGCCGGGGACGGGACGCTCATGCAGCTCGGCTACGGCTACACCAGCAACACCGCTGCCGCGGACTTCTACTACGCATACGACACGGGCACCGCAACGCCCTGGCCCGGCGCGATGAAGCCGGAGAACGGCAAGCGGTATCGGTTCACGATCCGCAAGTCGGGCACCGACGCCATCTACACCATCACGCGCGTCAGCGACGGCTACTACGAGAACATGACGAAGCCGTGGCCGTGGTCGAACGGCTTCACGCTCGTCTGGTGGGGCTTCGAAGCCTGGAACACCGTGGACTACCTCGGCGTCTACAACGGCGTCCACAACAGCCTTCGGGCGTTGCAGTTCCAGACCCAGGGAGGCCAGGGCATCTGGCGCGGGCGCGATCAGACCGACTACTACATGGTCCCGTTGAGCCGGAACGAGAACAACCACCGCAAGTGCGGCCATCGTACGAGCGATGGCACCTTCGACATCTTCTACGTCAACACCATGCCCTACGGCGAGCCGTGTTGACGTAGCCGCGGTCATTGCAGGCCGGGACCGACCCAGGGCGTGCCGCTCGGTGGCAGCCCGATGAAGAACAGGTAGTAGACCAGGAGCAACGCGATGACGAGCGCCGCCACTCCGACAAGGAGCGCGGCGCTCTTCCTCTTTGTCATGGCCGCAGCGTACGCCTCCCGGTCAACCCTTCATTCGCGAGCGCAGATCGAAGGCTTACGCGCTGGTGGGCTGGCCGGTGGCGTCCCAGCCGACCCGCTGCCGGACGCGCTCGCGTGCGAGCTTGTCCCACACGGCCGAAGTGCGGCGCAGCGACTCCCGAGCGGCGGCGTCGAGCGCTTCGTCGGGGTCGTAGTAGGTGTCGAGGAAGTACGCGAGCGCCGACGTGATCGTGTCGTACTCGCGCGGTCCAAGAGTCACACGCAGGCGTCTCATGTCGTCCTCCTACGCGCTCCAGCGAAGCTCGATGTCTGCCGTAGCGCAGCGGTTGTCTGCGTAGAGCTTGCCGCCCTCGACTACACGCTCGCGGAGGCACAGCTCAAGCAGGGGCCGGACCTCCGGGCGGGCCACGAAGGCGACCACGAAGGCGTCCTTCACGACGATCTCGCGGAGCATCAGCCGCGCGACCGCGGCCTGCGCGTCGGGAGCTGCCGACGCCCACCGGGAGCCTAGATCGCGCAGGCGCTCGGCAAGCTCGTCCATGCCGGCCATCGACGGCTCCACGACCTCCGCGATCTCCGCGCGCACGCGGGCCGACTCGGTGCGGTACTCGTCCTCCGCGATCTCGCCCCATGTGTACAGGTTCCGCAGGCGCGCGAGGCGCTCCTCCAGGCGGCTCCGCTTCGCCTCTCCCCCACCCTGTTCGGGCGCGTGCATCTCCGCGATGGCTCGGCGCCA
>VEOW01000136.1 GCA_012026785.1 Chloroflexota bacterium
CCCGCCGCCCGGCCCCGTTCGATCTCACCCGCCAGCCCGGCATTCGGCGCCGGCATCGCGCTCCTCGGCGTGGTCGTGCTCGCGGGCGGCATTGCCCTCGTGGGCCGCGCTCCGCCCGCGATCGCCGCTGTCGCCTCGCCGAGTCCCGGTTCGACCGCCCTCGTCGGCTCGGCGACCGACGCGCCACGGACCCCACCTCCGCCGCCTGCCGCGACGGGTGCCGCGCCGAGTCCGCCACCCACGCCGGGCCTCGACCCAGCACAGCTGCGTGCGCTCCAACGCGGCGCCGCCAGGACGATTCGGCAGCTCGCCTCGGCCGCTGCGACCGGCAGCGTCTCGACGGCCAAGAAGCTCCTCGGCGACTCGGCGCCGGGCCTCCAGGCGTCCGGCCTCGCCGAGGCCAGCTTCCCCGACGCCATCGCGTCGGACATCGCGATCGAACCCGACGGCGACGGTTGGCGGGCGACGCTCGACGACGACGTCCTGTATTCGAACGACGGCGAGACGTGGACGTTCGAATACGCCGACCGCCCGCTGGTCGCCTTCGGCGGAACGCCCGACCACAACCTCTTCTGGCTCGACCCGCGCCATGACCTGTTCCTGGCTGTGAGCGCCGTCACCGTGATGCGCTCGGAGGTCCGTGTTCGGTTCGAATGGTCGTATGCAGCTGGCAGCTACGACGGGGCGTTCTTCGAACGGGCGGCCGTGTGGCTGTCGTCGCTGACGGTCGGGTCGCGCTCGGCCGAGGTGGGGCCGCAGTGGGCCGTGCATTTGGACGGACCGGCGGGTGCCGCCACCCTCGTCATTCCCGGGGCGTTCCGGGGGGCTTCGAACCTGGCGCTCGTCGCCTCCGTCAGCCCGTCGAGCCGCTTCACCAATCAGTCGGCGTTCGAGCTGTCCGCGCGCTGAGATCGTCGGACGGGTTTGCGCGCCACGCAACAAGCGTCGGTTGGAGGGCAGGAATCCGGCCTTCACAACGCCCCAACCGACGGGTATTGCGCGGGGAGCAACGTCCGTGGGTTGAACGGCTTCGCAAAGCCTGCGTGGGCCAGCCGCCAACCGCCCAGCCGATGCTTGTTGCACCCCACGCAAATCCGCGGGCGGCGGAGAGGCAGGGCGAGGGTCAGCCTCCGCTAGCGATCGAGGCGGCGACGAATCTCGCGCTCGTACTCGGGAAAGTAGCGGCCAATCACCGGCAGGTCGAAGGTTCGAAGGATCGATTCCTTCGGCTCGCGCTCCAGGAGGAACTCGAAGCTCGTCCGGACCACGTGCTCGGGCGAGTCGCCCGCCGGAGAGAGCCGGGTCAGGTCGTCACGTCCCACCGAGACGGAGTGGCGAGTCTCGCCTCCGCCTTCGGCAACGGTCACCTCGCACCGCCAGCCGTTTCCGCTCGGCGAGCATGACACTTCGATCGACGCCATGCCCCAAGTCTGGGACATCGCCTCACCCTTCGCGACTTCGGCGCGGCCGGATTCTGACCGGTAACGCCCGAACCTGACGCCTGGCCCCACCCAGCGGGGTGGTCTGGCCCTTGGCTGGCTCGGACCCGCCGTGCGGTACTGGGCCACGTTCGTCCATGGGAGGTGCGAGATGAAGGCCATCCTCGAGCTGCTACCCATCGGCGCCGCCGCAGCGGTGGTCAGCGGCATCACCTGGTTCATGCTCGATCGAGACATTGGGCTCGGCAAGTGGGCGCTGGCCGGCCTGCTGCTGGCCCACGGTTGGGTCCACATGATGTACGTGTTCCCAACCCCCGAAACCGCGACAGCCACGGCCGGCGGTCTCGCCTATCCGTTCGACCTCGGGCGGTCATGGCTCGTCACGAACGTCGGCCTCGATGCCGGCCTCGTCCGCATCGTCGGGATCGCCTTGATGCTCGTGACGTTGGCTGGGTTCGTCCTCGCGGCGCTCGCCACGGTCGGGATCCTCGTGCCCAGCGGCTGGTGGGCCGGCCTCGTGCTGGGGGCGGCGGCGACCTCGACCGTCCTTCTCATCCTGACCTTCTCACCCGCGCTGCTGCTCGGTTTCGGGATCAATGCCGCGCTGTGGGTGCTCGTACTGGCCTCGGTCTGGAGCCCGGTCGCCGGCCCGCTGGCGAGGTGAGTGGTCGCGGGCCGATGCGGCTTCAGGCCGTTGACACGACTCCCCCACTCGGCCTACCGTGCCCCAATCAAACGTTCGTTTGATTGAACGCTGGCACGGCAGGCAGGTGGCGTGAGGAGCGAGCTGACATCCCCGCGGGCCGCCCCGACGGCCGCCCGGCCGCGCGAAGCGGACCTGCTCGCCGCCGCGACCCGGCTGTTCCGCCAGCGCGGCTTCCATGCCACGAGCATGCAGGACCTCGGCCAGGCGCTGGCGATGAACCGCGGCAGCCTGTACCACTACATCGCCGCGAAGGACGACCTGCTGTGGACCATCCTCACGGGTGCCTTCGACCGGCTCGAGGGTCAAGTCGTCCCGGTCCTCTCGTCCGACGCTCCCCCGCTCGAGCGGTTGCGCGGCGCGATCCACGAGCACCTGCGCGTGGCCGCCATGCATCCCGATGAGCTGTCACTCATCCAGATCGAGCTGCGGTCGCTGTCGCCGGAGCGGCGTGCCGAGATGATCCGGCGCCGCGACGCCTACGAAACGCTGTGGCGGGACGCGATCGCCGAGGCGGTGGCCGGCGGCGCCATTCGCGGCTTCGATGTTCGACTGGCGGGTATCGGGATGCTGTCGGCCTGCAACTGGTTCACCCAGTGGTACCGGCCCGACGGTGAGCTGGCAGTCGACGACATCGCCGAGCGGTTCTGCGACCTGTTCCTCGCCGGGCTGCTGCCGCGCGACGACCGGGCGATCGCGGGCGGGGGTCGGTCATGATCCCGCGCTACCCGAACGTCACCGTCCTCGGCGCCGGGACGATGGGCGCCCAGCTGGCGTGCCTGATTGCCGGGTCCGGCTCGCGCGTCCGGCTCCTCGACCTGGATGCCGCCACCGCTCGCGCCGGCCTCGCCCGAGCCGTGAAGCTCCAGCCGTCGCCGGTCTACGCCCCCGAGGACCTGGCCCGCATCAGGACGAGCGGGTTCGACGAGCTGGACGACGCCGTCGCCGCCAGCGACTGGGTGCTCGAGGCGATCGTCGAACGCCTTGAGCCGAAGCGGGAGCTGCTCGGGCGCGTGGAGGCGGCACTCGAGGTGGCCCCGGGGGGCCCGATCGTCACGACCAACACGAGCGGCCTCTCGATCACCGCGCTCGCGGAAGGCCGCTCCGACGCGTTCCGCCAGCGCTTCTTCGGGACCCACTTCTTCAATCCGCCCCGCTATGCCCGCCTCCTCGAATTGGTCCCGCACGCCGAGACGGATCGAGCGGTCATGGAGGCCTTCGCGACCTACGGGACGGTCCGCCTCGGCAAGGGCGTGGTGATCGCCCGCGACACGCCGGCCTTCATCGCCAACCGGCTCGGCGTCCACGGCATGCTGACCGTGCTGCGACTCGCGCAGGAGCTCGGGCTCGGCCCGGACGAGGTCGACGAGCTGACCGGCGAGCTGATCGGCCGGCCGAAGAGCGCGACCTTCCGGACGCTCGACCTCGTCGGCATCGACGTCGCCCTCGCCGTGGCGGAGCACTGCCATGAGGCCCTCGCCGACGACCCGGACCGCGAGGTCTTCGAACCGCCGCCGATCCTGCGACGGCTGGTCGAACAGGGCGCGCTGGGCACCAAGTCCGGGGCGGGCTTCTTCCGGCGCGAGCCCGACGGCGAGATCCTGGCGCTCGATTTCGAAACCGGCGACTACCGGGCCCGCCGCAAGGTGCGATCCGCCGCCGTGCAGGCTGCTCGCGCCGAGGCGGATCCTGCGAAGCGCGTCGCGCTGCTGCTCGCGGCAGGTGGCTCCGGCGGCCAGACGGCCGGCGGCGACCGGGCCGACCCCGCAGCCGAGCTCCTTCGGCGGGCGCTGACCTCCGAGCTGCGGTACGCCGCCCAGCTGGCGCCCCAGATGGCCGACGACGCTTGGAGCGTCGACGCCGCGATGCGCTGGGGCTTCGGCTGGCAGCACGGCCCGCTCGAGACCATCGATCTCCTGGGCGAGACCGCCCGAAGCCTCCTCGACGGCGCGGCCGGCGCCCTGCCGAGCGTGGGTGGCGCGCCGGCCGCCTACACCGAGGACGGTCGGACGTGGAGCTTCGAACAGGACCGCCCTGCGCCCCTTCCGGCGATCGCCCGGGCGACGGCGCCGCTCGACCTGGCCGCGGCCCGCGAGCGCGCGCGGGCCAATGGCCTCCCCGGCAATGCGGCGGCGAGCGTCATCGAGCTGACCGACGGCGGGCTCGAGGCTGAGGGCATCCTCGGGGTCGAGCTGCACGGCAAGCTCAACGTCATCGGCATGGACTCGCTCGATCTCCTGCGGCGGGCCGTGGCGCTCGCCTCGGAGCGGGCTGACGGGCTCGTGATCGGGACCGCAGCGGCGGACTTCAGCGCCGGGGCGAATCTCGCGCTGCTGCTGATCGAGGCCGAGGAGGGCGAGTGGGCCGAGCTCGATCGCGCGGTCCGCGCCTTCCAGGGCGTGACGAAGGCGATGCGCTACGCACCCGTGCCGGTCGTCGTGGCGCCGCGCGGCCGAACCCTCGGCGGCGGGGCGGAGCTGGTGCTCGGGGGCGCCCGGGCGCAGCCGCTCGCCGAGACCTACATCGGCCTCGTCGAATCCGGTGTCGGGCTCATCCCGGGCGGCGGCGGCAGCACGGCCATGGCACGCCGTGCCGCGGCGTCCGTCCCCGACGGCGTCGGCGCGGACCCCTTCCCGGCGCTCCTGCACGTGATCACGACGATCGGCACGGCGCGCGTCGCGACGAGCGCGGCCGAGGCACGGGCGCTGTGGCTGCTCCGCGACGCCGACCTCATCACCGCCAGCCCCGATCGCCAGTGGGCGGATGCGGCCAGGACGGCGCGGGCACTCGCCGATGGCGGCTATCGACCGCCCGCGCCGACGCCGATCCGCGTCCTCGGCCGGCGCGGCATCGCCGCCGCCGAGGCCCTCACCTACAACCAGCTCGTCGGCGGCCAGGTCAGCGAGCACGATCGCAAGGTCGTCCTCGGCCTGGCCCGGGTGATGAGCGGCGGGGACGTCGCCGAGGGCACGCTCGTGAGCGAGGACCACCTGCTCGACCTGGAGCGCGAGGTCTTCCTCAAGCTGCTGGGCGAGCCGCTGACCCGGGCGCGCATCCGCCACACCCTCAAGACCGGCAAGCCATTGAGGAACTGAAGGATGAGGGCCTAGGAGCGCCATGCAAACGCGCGACGCCGTCATCGTCTCGGCCGTCCGAACCGCGGTCGGCAAGGCGCCCCGCGGGGCGCTCCGCGAGACGTCGCCGGAGGCCCTCGCGATCACGGCCGTCCGGGAGGCCCTCGCCCGCGCGCCCGGGCTCGACCCCGCCGAGATCGAGGACCTCGTCCTCGGCTGCGCGATGCCCGAGGGTGCCCAGGGGCTGAACATCGCCCGCCAGGTCGCCCTCGGCGCGGGCATCCCCGACAGCGCCAGCGCGATGACGATCAACCGCTTCTGCTCGTCCGGCCTGCAGGCGCTGGCCCTCGCCACCGCCGCGATCCAGACCGGCGTCCATGACGTCGTCGTCGCCGGCGGGATGGAGTCGATGAGCTTCGTGCCGATGATCGGCCACCACTTCGCGCCCGCTCCGCCGCTCGCCGACACTCGCCCGCAGGTCTACCTGAGCATGGGTCTGACCGCGGAGCGCGTCGCCGATCGGTACGGCGTGACCCGCGAGGCCCAGGACGAGTGGGGTCTCCAGTCGCACCAGCGCGCCTCGGCGGCCCAGCGCGCGGGCCGCTTCCACGACGAGATCGTGCCCGTGTCGGCGCCCCAGACCGAGGTCGACCCCGACGGGCGGCCGACCGTCCGCGAGCTCCGGTTCGAGGCCGACGAGGGCATCCGCCACGACACCGACGCGGCGCGGATGGCGGCCCTCAAGCCGGTCTTCGCGACCGGCGGGACGGTCACCGCGGGCAACTCCAGCCAGATGAGCGACGGCGCCGCGGCGCGGGTCGTCATGACCGGCGAGCGAGCCGCCCAGCTCGGCCTGCAGCCGCTCGGCCGCCTGGTGAGCTTCGCGACGGCCGGCGTCGATCCCGAGATCATGGGCATCGGCCCCGTCGAGGCGGTCCCCAAGGCGCTCCGCAAGGCCAACCTCACCCTCGACGACATCGGCGTCATCGAGCTGAACGCGGCCTTCGCGGCCCAGGTCGTGGCGGTCGTGCGCGAGCTCGGGTTCGATCCCGAACGGACGAACGTCAACGGCGGTGCGATCGCCCTTGGCCACCCGCTCGGAGCGACCGGCGCGAAGCTGACGGTCCAGGTTCTCTCGGAGCTGGCACGGCGCGACGGCCGCTACGGCCTCGTGACGATGTGCGTTGGGGGCGGCCAGGGTGCGGCGGGGGTCATCGAATGGCTTGGCGGGCGCCAGCCGGCGCGCCCGACGGAGACCCGCGAAACGGAGGCCGCGGCATGACGACCGAGATCCAGGCACCGACCACCATCCCCGGCGGCTCCTTCGTCACCGGACCGGTCGGCCCGGACGGCATCTTCACCCCGGAGCAGCTGACGGCCGAGCACCGTTCGATCCGCGACGCCGTCGGGGCGTTCGTCGAGCGCGAGGTTGAACCGCGCCTCGAGCGCGTCGAGGCCAAGGACTGGGCGGCCCACCGCGAGCTGCTCGAACGGATGGGCGGCGATGGCTTCCTCGGCGTGGACGTCCCCGAGACGTACGGCGGCGCCGGCCTGGACCGGGTCACCTCGGTCGTGGTGAACGCGGCGATGGCCGCCGCGGGCGGCTTCGCCGTGACCTACGCCGCGCACACCGGCATCGGGACGCTGCCGCTGGTGTTCTTCGGCACCGACGAGCAGAAGCGCCGCTACCTCCCCGGGCTCGCCGCCGGGACGACCGTCGGCGCCTACGCCCTGACCGAGCCGTCGGCCGGCTCGGACGCAATGGCCATTCGAACCAAGGCGACCCGCCAGGCGGACGGGTCGTGGCGGCTCGACGGTTCGAAGCAGTTCATCACCAACGCCGGATTCGCCGACCTGTTCACGATCTACGCCAAGGTCGACGGGGAGCACTTCAGCGCCTTCCTCGTCGAGCGTTCGACGCCCGGGCTCGTCGTCGGGCCCGAGGAGGACAAGCTCGGCCTCCACGGCAGCTCGCCCTGCCCGGTGACGCTCGAAGGCGCGGTCGTCCCGGCCGACAACCTCCTCGGCGAGGCGGGCAAGGGCCACCGCGTGGCGTTCAACGTCCTGAACGTCGGCCGCTTCAAGCTCGCGGCCGCCTGCCTCGGTGGAATGCGCCCGGCGATCGGCATCGCCACCCGGTACGCCGCCGAACGATCGGCCTTCGGCCGGCGGATCATCGACTTCCCACTCATCGGCGCGAAGCTCGCCGGGATGGCCGCCCGGACCTACGCGGTGGAGTCGGCCGTCTACCGGATCGCCGGCCTCCTCGAAGCGAGACTCGCCGCGGCCGAGGACGCCACGAGCCCCGACGCGATGCGAGCGGCCCTCGAGGAGTACGCCATCGAATGCAGCCTCGCCAAGGTCCTCGCGAGCGAGGAGCTCGGAGCCATCGTCGACGAGCTCGTCCAAATCCACGGTGGCTACGGCTACATCGAGGCTTACCCCGCCGCCCGCTTCTACCGCGACGCCCGGATTCACCGGATCTGGGAGGGCACCAACGAGATCAACCGCCTCCTCGTCCCGGGAACGCTCCTGAAGCGGGCGATGACCGGGCGGCTGGACGTGCTCGGTCCCGCCAGTCGGGCTCAGGACGCGCTGCTCGGTGGCGACCTGCCGTCGTTCGAAGGACGGCTGGCTTCCGAACGCGCCGCGGTGGCGTCCCTTCGAACCGTCACCCTGCTCCTGGCCGGGGCGGCCGCCCAGCGCTACGGGACGAGCCTCGAAGACGAGCAGGAGCTGCTCGCCGGCCTGGCGGACCTCGCCATCGAGCTGTTCACGACCGAGCGCGTCGTCGAGCGGGCCCTTGCCGCCGTGGCCAGCGGGGCGGGCGGAGACGGTGGCCCCCACGCGGACCTCGCCTCGCTCATCGTCGCCGAGCGGGTCGCCGCGGCGGAGGCGCGCGCCAAGCAGCTGGCGGGACGCGTCGCCGAGGGCGACGACGCCCGGACCCTCGTGGCCGGCATCCGCCGCCTCCTTCGAACCGACCCCATCGACCAGGTCGCGATCTCCCGGCGCATCGCGGCCGCGGTCAGCGAGCGCGCCGGCTACCCGCTGTCGTGACCGGCTACCCGTTGCCGTGAGCCGCTGATCGAAGGAAGAAGGGACTGCCATGACGACGGTCGAACCGACGGCCCGCCTCGACGAGCGGCCCTGGCTGGCGCACTACGACGACGGCGTTCCGCCCGACGTCGAGATCCTGCCCATCCCCGTCGACGGCCTGCTTCGCCGGGCCGCCGAGCGGACCCCGGATCGAACGGCCCTCCTGTTCTTCGGCGCTCGAACCTCGTTCGCCCAGCTCGACCGCGCGGCCGACCGCTTCGCCCATGCGCTTCGACGCATGGGGGTCGAGAAGGGCGACCGGGTCAGCCTTCACCTCCCGACCTCGCCGGCCTTCGTGATCGCGTTCATGGGCGCCCTTCGGGCCGGCGCAATCGCCGTTCCGACCAACCCGCTGTACGTCGAGCGCGAGCTCGGGATCATCTTCGGCGACACCGAGCCGAAGGTCTCGGTGGTGATCGATCTGCTGGTCCCCCGGATGCGCGAAGTGGCCGGCCAGCACTGGGCCGGCGACCCGGGCCGGCTGATCGTGACCGGCATCCAGGACTCGCTGCCGGCCCCGATCAAGTGGCTGTACCCGATCAAGGCCCGGCGGGAGGGTCGCTGGAATCCCCAGCCCCACACGCCCGAGACGCCGAACCTCTTCCGGCTCATCGCCGAGGCCCCCAACGAGCGCTTCGAATCGGCGGCGAGCCCGGAGGACACGGCCGTCCTCCAACCGACCGGCGGCACGACCGGCACGCCCAAGGCCGCCCAGCTCAGCCATCGCAACCTCGTCGCCAACGCCCACCAGGTCGCGGGCTGGTTCCCGTGGGTCACGGACGACGACCCGGCGTCGATCCTGTGCCCGCTGCCGCTGTTCCACATCTACGGCCTGACGGTCGACATGAACTACGCGATGCTCGTCGGCGGGACCCTGATCCTGCTGCCGCGCTTCGATCCCGACCAGACGCTGGAGGCGGCGGCGAAGTACAAGCCTCGGCTCTTCCCGGGCGCGCCGGTCATGTACGAGACGCTTGCCCACCACCCGTCGGTCTCGAAGTACGACCTCTCGAGCATCGAGGCCTGCATCAGCGGCGCGGCGCCGCTGCCGCCGACCGTCCAGGCCGACTTCGAGTCGATCACCGGCGGCAAGGTCTGCGAGGGCTACGGCTTGACCGAGGCCTCGCCGGTGACCCACTGCAACCCGATCAACTCGGGCCGCCGCAACGGCACCATCGGCCTGCCGTTCCCATCGACGCTGGCCCGGGTCGTGGATCCCTCGTCCGGGTTGATCGTGCCCGTCGGCGAGGTCGGCGAGCTCGAGGTGTCCGGGCCGCAGGTCATGGCCGGCTACTGGCGCCGGCCCGAGGAGACCGCGGCCGGCCTGCACGACGGCTGGCTTCGAACCGGCGACATGGCCACGATGGACGGCGACGGCTTCTTCCGAATCGTCGACCGGGCCAAGGATCTCGTCATCGTCGGTGGGATCAACGTCTATCCCCGCGAGGTCGAGGAGGTCCTCCTGACCCACGTCGCAGTGGCCGAGGCGGCCGTCATCGGCATGCCGAACGCCCACTACGGCGAGGTGCCGTGCGCCTTCGTGGTCCTCGAGCCGGGCCACACCGCCACCGAGGCCGACCTGCTCGAGCACTGCCGCAAGAACCTCGCCCGGTTCAAGGTCCCCCACGCCATCCGCTTCCGGCCGAAGCTCCCCAAGACGATGATCGGCAAGGTCCTCCGCAAGGACCTCCGCCTCGAGCTCGCGGAGGCCGAGGCCGGGACGGGAGCCGGCGCGGCGGCCGGGGCCGCCGCCGGCGACGGCGCGGAGGAAGCGGCGCCGCCCACCGGCTGACCCCCTGCGCCACGCAGGGGCGCCGATTCGTCTCCAATGCCCACCCCCGGCACGCTAGTCAACAACAGCGAGCCGCTGGACGGCTTCGAGGACCTCGAAGGCCCGATATCCATGCTCGTCCAAGCGTGGCCGGCCATGCCCGGCGCGCGCCGCGAGGCCTAGGAACCCGGTTCCGTTAACTAACGTGCCGGCCGTGCACATAAGAGAAGAAGCGGCTCTCGCACATTCGCCCGGGGTTGCTGCCAAGGACCGAACCGGGCTCCGTCGCTGACGGCCGGGTACCCTTGCGGCGTGCCCACCCATCGTGTCCTCGTCCTCGGCGGCGGTTTCGGCGGGATCGCCACGGCCGTTACGCTTCGCGAGCAGCTCGAACCCGGCGACGAGGTCGTGCTCGTCGAACGGCACCCGACCTACGTCATGGGCCTGCGCAAGAACTGGGGCGTCCTCGACGCCGCCGCGATCGATGAGGGCGAGCGGGCGCTGGCACGGCTCATCGACAAGCGGATCGCGGTGCTCCACGGCGAGATCGAGGCGATCCATCCCGAGGAGCGCGCGGCCACGATCGATGGCGAGCGCTGGCAGGCCGACGCGCTGGTCGTGGCCCTCGGCGCCCAGCGGGCGCCGGAGCAGGTGCCGGGGTTCAGCGAGCACGCGATCGACGTGTATGGCGTCGAGGGTGTCGCCGCGGCGCGCGAGGCGGTCGCGGAGCTGCGACCCGGTGGTCGAATCCTGGTCGGGATCTTCGGCGTGCCGTATCCATGCCCGCCGGCGCCATTCGAGCTGGCCCTGCTGCTGACCGAGCACCTGCGCCAGCGCGGGCACGACGGCGAGGTCGAAGTGTTCAGCCCGCTGCCGCTGTCACTGCCGATCCTCGGCCAGGCCGGCTGCAACACGTTCGAGTCGCGCCTCGACGTCGCGGGCGTGCCCTTCCATCGCTCCCACGTGGCCTCTCGAGTCGCGGCGGGTGGCGTGGCCTTCGCACCGCCGTCTGAGGGAGCGCCCGCCCCGCCCGACCGGTCGTTCGACGTCCTCCTCGCCATCCCGCCGCACCGCGTGCCGCCCGTCGTCTTCGAATCAGGCTTGACGGCCGGCAAGCCCTGGGTGCCCGTTCATCCTCGAACGCTCGAAACCGGGTTCGAAGGCATCTACGCCATCGGCGACGTGACGATGCTGCCGCTGTCGAACGGCCAGATGCTGCCCAAGGCCGGCCTGTTCGCCCAGCGCGAGGGCGAGGTCGTGGCCGCGCGGATCGCGTCGCACTTCCGTGGCGATAGCGCCACGGCGCCCTTCGCCGGCGACGGCGCCTGCTTCCTCGAGGGCGGCGGCGGCCAGGCCGCCCAGGTCGAGGGCGGCTTCCTCGAGGATCCGCCGCGGGTCGTCATGACCGAGCCGGCGGCCGAGCACCTGGCGGCCAAGCGCGCCTTCGAACGCGAGCGCCTGGAGGCCTGGTTCGGGGCGTAACGCGGCGCCGGCGCCGGCGACGGCCCGGCGCCCGGCTCGCGCTCTACTCCTCCCGTGCCGCCTCCGGTCGCTTGAACCCGCTCCATCGCCCCGCGGCATGGTCGGCTCGCAGCTGCCCGACGACCGACTCGACCCACGCCTCCGACTCCTCCGGGTACAGCCGTCGAAGGACGAACTCGGCCTGCTCGACCGGGTCGGTCAATCCGGCCGCGTCGGCCTGCTGCCAGACAGTGACCAATGCCGCGGTACGCATCGCCGCGGCCCAACCGACCCGCTCGTCGACCGACGACGCCGCGATCCGCTCGTCGAGGGCAGCCCGGCCAGGGTCAGGCCGCACCGGCTGAGGCCGCACCCGCTCAGACCGCATGTCGAACGCCTTCGAGCGCCCCGGTTGCCCCGAGAACGGCCGCCCACCGTTCGACATATGGCCAGTCGATGATCCCCCGGTTGAGGGTGATGAGGTTTCGACAGTCGCGAAGCTGCAGCTCCGAAGTGCCGGCCGACCATTCGAGCTTGGCGAGCAGAAGGTCTTCCAGCGAGATCACCCAGAGCGGCCCGTAGAGCGGGTGGTCCCAGCGCTCGCGACGGTCCATCGCCGAGCGACTCCAGGGGTCGCGGCGGCCAAGGACCAGGTCAGCCTTGGCGAGGGCCGACTTCGCGATCAGCGAGGCCATCGAATAAGCCCCGACGTCGAGCGGCGAGTTCACGAGGAAGTCGGCTTCGAACGCCCGACGGATCCGTTCGAACTCGCCTGGCTCCACGTCGACGACGATGTCGACGTCCATCGTCTGACGGGGTTCGGCGTATCGGGCGAGGGCCTCCGAGCGCGTCATGTAGTAGGCGAAGCCGAGAAGCTCGAGACGCTCGAAGACCTCACGCATGTCGAGGTGGATTATCGCCGGCGCACCGGGGGGTGAGCGGCAGGCAAGCCGCGGCCAAGCCGCGGGCAAGCGGCAGGCAAGCGGCGGCCAAGCCGCGGCGAACCGGGCGCGAGTACGCTCGACATCGACGGAGGTGCAGACGTGCCGCGACGAAGCATGACGATCGCCGACATGGCCCTGGCCCTGCTGCACGAGCGTGGGCCGCTTGAGCACGGTGCGCTCGTCGAGGGGATCGTCGAGGCGGGCGGCACCCGCGCGAAGGATCCGCGCCGGGCCGTCTCGCAGGCGATCAGCTATCGCGAGCGGGAGTTCCTGGTCGACTGGGAGGGTCGATGGTGCTCGCTCGCGGATCAGCTCGAGGGCGCCATCTTCAGCCATCGAATGACCGCGCTCGAACGCCGCGACGAGGTCGTCTTCCTCGACCCGGACCTTGCTCTGATCGACCGGCTGGCGATGGCGGCGCTCATGCGGAGCTACGGCCGAGAGACGCCTGGCGAGATCCACCTCGACTGGGTGAACAGCTTCTACCGGCTTCCCGATCCGTATGACCTCGAGTTCGAGGCAGCCGACGACGAGCCCTGGGAGCCATTCGAGGCGGAGCCGGGGGACGCGTCGGAGGCATTCGTCCGCGAGCTCCAGGAACCCTACGGCGAGCTCGATGACGAAGTCGCCATCGCCGACTTGCTCGAGGATCGCCGCGACGGGCATCTCCTCCACGGGCCGCCGATGTGGCTGCCGCCGTTGGTGGACGAGCAGCTGCTGGCGCTGGCGGTGCGCGGCGGGAAGATCGAGGCGCAGGCGGTCGATGCGCGGTCACTGCGCGGGCCCCACGTCGGGATCGTCGGCGCGCAGGTGGCGCGGCTGGCGAAGCTCGTGATCGGGCCGGACGCATCATGGTTCGGGCGGCCCGCGCTGACGCTCACGGAGCTGCTCGAGCTCGTGGCCACCGAGGCGCCGGAGCTGCTGCGGCGGCCACTGCCGCCATTCGGCGAGGTCGTCGAGCGTGGCGGCCTCGAGGTCGTCGACGGCCTGGTCGGTCATCCCGGCACGAAGTGGGACGAGCTCCTCTACCGGCTCGATCCCGATCCCGAGGGGGCCTGGGGCTTCACGCCGTCGCGAACCCTGGTGCATTAGGGGAGCGGCGCCGGCGGCGGGCGTCGGGGCCGACCCTTCCCGGCGGCACGACCCCCGATCAAGTCTGGCTTGAGGCCGGTCAGCGAGGACACCCCCCTCGTCCGTATGCCTGTCGCAGGAATATTCATTCCTGCCGGGGCGGGCCGGGCGGTCGCCGTGAGGGACCAGTGCGGCCCGAGCGGCCCGCGCAGGCGGGGCAGCCCCGAAGGAGTCGCAGCCCCAAGGGAGTCGCAGCCCCAAGGGGAGTCGCACCCCCGCTCCTCGGACATGTCTTCGAACATGAATATGCCCACGACGGTCATAGCCTGGAGGGCAGAGCTTCCCGCCTCCCTGCCAACGTCCGCGTTTGACCCTCGTGCGGCTCCCGGATATGATTCGGATCATGGCAGATATCCGAATTACGTCCATTGCTGTTCCGCTCGATCGGCCGCCGCTGGCGAACCTGGCGATGCAGCTGGTCCGGAAGGCAGCGGCGCTGGGGCTGCTGCCGGACAAGCCGATCCGGCAGCTGGACCTGCCGCTCGTGAAGTCGATCGCCCGGGAAGCGTCCGAGCATGGCGTCGGCCAGGATGCCTCGGCGGGGCTGTTGGCGAGGCGAATCTCGCCGGGGCGCCTGGAGGGCCTGATCGGGCAGCTGGATCAGTCGCTCGAAGGGTCCTCGATCCCCGATCGCGAGGCCGCGGCGCTGCTCGGGGTGTTCGGCCGGGACGGACTGGCCGACCTGCTGGGCACGAGCCAGGTCAGCCTCGGTCGATACGTGAGTGGGAGCCGCGCGTGGCCGGACGACGTCGCCGCGCGGCTGCATTGGCTGGCGCTCGTCGTCGGCGATCTGCATGGCGGGTACAACGATTTCGGCGTAAGGCGGTGGTTCGAACGGCCCCGACCGCAGCTGCGGGGCCGCACGCCGAGGCAGTTCCTCGGGGCCAGGTGGGATCCCGATTCTCACGCCGCGGCGCGGGTGCGCGAGCTGGCCGGAGCCCTGGCAGGGCCGGGCGGCGCGACGTGATCGTCTTCCGCCACGCCGACCCGCGCTTCCCGTTCCTCTGGGA
This sequence comes from Chloroflexota bacterium, assembly GCA_012026785.1. GTDB lineage: Bacteria > Chloroflexota > Limnocylindria > Limnocylindrales > CSP1-4 > UBA5189. The sequence continues at coordinate 14,633 of VEOW01000136.1, forward strand.
GAGCCCCGACCAGCCGAGCGCGCGCTGGCATCGCGTCGGCGAGGGACCGGCGCATTACCTCGCCGAGACCGCGGACGGCGCGTGGGCCGAGTTCCTGCGCCACGAGGCGATCACCGATCCCGAGGACCTCGCCGGCGTCGCTCGTTCGATCTGGGCGATCGAGCTGCCGGAGACGCCAGACGAGCGCCCGGTCCTCGACGAGAAGACTCTCACCGGCGGCGAGAGGACCTACGCGGCGTGCCAGCTTGAGGCGCGCCGCCTGCGCGACGCCGGCGCGGACGGCCTGACGGCGCCATCCGCCGCGCTCCGCTCCCCCGCCTCGAGCGGGTTTCGAACCGAGGGCGGCCTGGTGCCCGGCCCGGCCCGCGACGAGCGCGTCTTCGTCCTCTTCGGCCCACGTCCGGACCTCATCGCGTGGGCGGCCTGTGCCGAAGGTCGGCCCCGCGAGGACCTGCTGCCCCGGGTTCGAAGGCTCCGGTAATCGGTCGGCTGTATCGGCGCCCGCGCGGCCCAGCCCCGTGTCTCCTGCGCCCCAGCCATCGACCCCGCGTCGGACGCTCGATTCTTCGGCTGAGGCCCGGCGCCCCGGCCGTCGTCCGAGGGTTCGAGCGTCTGGCGCACGGTCCTTCGGCCAAGACCGCCTACAGGGGTCTTCGAAGGCTGGCGGAGGCTCGACCCGGAGCATTCAGCCGAAGAATCGTGCATGGGATGCGGGGTGATCGGGCGAGACGGGGTGGTCGGGGCGCGCATAATCGGGGCGCGATGACGGCGATGATCGAGCGCGGCGACGCCGCGCGCGAGGCGATCCGGCGACACGACTGGGCGGAGGCCATCGAGGCTTTCAGGTCCGCGGGCGACGACGCCCTGGCCCCCGACGACCTCGAGCTGCTCGGCACGGCCCATTGGTGGGACGGCCGGCCGGACGAGTCGAATGATGCGCTCGAGCGGGCCTTCCGCGGCTACGACGAGGCCGGTCGCCGCCTCGATGCGGCCCGGGTCGCGATGACCCTCGGCTACCAGGCCATGCGGGGCCTGGCCGGCCCAGTTGGGGCGGGTTGGCTCGGCCAGGCCGGGCGGCTACTCGCCGACGAGCCGGAAGGTCGGGAGCATGCCCGGCTGGCGGTATTCCAGGCCATCGGGGCGCTGATGACCAACAAATTCGAAGAAGGCCTCGAGCTGGCGGACCGGGCGATCGAGCTGGCGCGGCGCCATGGGTTCGAGGACGCCCTGTACATGGCGATGAGCTTCCAGGGCGTGGCCCGGCTGTTCGCCGGCCAGTGGCGCGAGGGCTTCGCGGCGATCGACGAGGCGGCCGCGGCAGCGTCAGCTGGCCGGCTCGACCTGCGGGTCGCGAGCGACATCTACTGCAACACGATCGCGGCCTGCCGGAACGTCGGCGACCTCGACCGAGCCGCCCAGTGGGCCGAGGCGGGCGAGCGATGGATGCTCCGCAACGGCGCGGCCGGCTACCCGGGCATCTGCCGCGTCCACAAGGCTGAGCTCAAGATGCTGCGCGGCGAGTGGCCGGCGGCCGAACAGGAAGCCCGGCAGGCATGCGACGAGCTGCGGCGCTTCAAGCTCCTCGACTCGATCGGCTGGGCGATGTACCAGGTCGGCGAGGTCCGATTGCGAATGGGCGACCTCGACGGCGCCGCCGAAGCGTTCGATACGGCCTACGAGTACGGCCACGATGCGCAGCCGGGCCTGGCGAACCTGCAGCTGGCCCGCGGCGAGGTCGAGGACGCGAGGCGATCGCTCGGGCGCGCGCTCGCGGCCACCGAGTCGGGTCGCGGGGCGATGGACCGGGCGACGCGAGCGCGACTCCTGCCAGTGCAAGTGGAGGTGGCCCTGGCGTCGGGCGACCTCGAGGCAGCGCGGACCGCGGTCGAAGAGCTCGAATCGATCGCCGTCGACTACGAGCGGCCGCTGTTCGAAGCCGGCGCCTTGACCTCCCGGGGCGAGCTGCTGCTCGGCGAGGAGCGGGCCGCCGAGGCGTCGCCCGTGCTGGGCCGGTCGTGGCGGCTGTGGCAGTCGAGCGACCTGCCGTACGAGAGCGCCCGCGCCCGCCTGCGCTACGCCGAGGCCCTGCTGGCGGAGGGTGATATGGCGATGGCCCGGCGCGACCTGCTTGCGGCACGGGGTGTCTTCGAGCGGCTGGGGGCGACGCGGGACCTGCAGATCGTCGACGACCTGCTCGCCGGCGCCGGCGACGGCGCCGCTACCGGGCGCCCCGCCGCGGCGGCGTCTCGCGCCGAGGCCCGCGTCACGCGGACCTTCATGTTCACTGACATCGTCACCTCGACCGACCTCGTCGGCCTCATCGGCGACGAGGCCTGGTCCGAGCTCCTGGGCTGGCACGACCGCGAGCTGCGTTCGGCCATCGCCCAGCACCGCGGCGAGGAGGTCGATCACACTGGCGACGGCTTCTTCGTGGCTTTCGAGCGCGCATCGGACGCCGTCGACGCGGCGGTGGAGATCCAGCGGCGGCTCGTCCGCCACCGCCGCGAGCATGGCTTCGCGCCGTGGGTCCGGATCGGGCTTCACACCGCCGAGGCGACGCGCCGCGGTCGCAATTACGCGGGCCAGGGTGTCCACGTCGCGGCGCGGGTGGGTGCCGCGGCCGGCAAGGAAGAGATCGTCGCGTCGCGGGACGCGCTCGAGGCGGCCGGCCGGATCCGCTTCGGGCTTTCGGCGCCTCGCGAGATCAGCCTCAAGGGCGTCAAAGCCCCGATGGAGGTGCGCTCCGTCGAGTGGCGGTAGGCGGGCCCGTGGCCGCCGACCCACGGCGCGCGACTTCGACTCGGGACCTTCAGCCCCAACCCGCCAACGCGTGGCTCTTGAAGTCCGGGTGGACGTCGGTCGAGGCTACGCGGTACGGGCGACGCCCGTTCCAGCCGCGGACGACACGTGTTCCGCCCCGGGCTGCGCCCGGGAAAGCGAGCACCTATGGCAAGGGAGCACGATGTCGTCTTCATCGGCGCCGGGCACAACGGGCTGACTGCCGCGGGCTACCTCGCCAAGGCCGGCCTCGACGTCTGCCTCGTCGAGAAGGCCGCGTTCATGGGAGGAGCCGTCAACACCCAAGAGCTCACCCTACCGGGCTTCAAGCATGACGGCGGCGGGATGGCACACATCTTCATTCAGGCCAACCCGCTGATTACAAGCGACGAGCTGGAGCTGAAGAGCCGCTTCGGCCTGAAGTACATCTACCCGGAGGCCGCGTTCGCGACCGTCTATCCGGACGACACCGCTCTGTTCGTCTACAAGGACCTCGATCGCACATGCGAGTCGATCGCACAGTTCTCGGCTCATGATGCCGAGGCCTACCGGAAGTTCTACGAGCTGACGAAGCCGCTCGTCGAGATCCTCGCGTCCGGCCTCTTCACAGCACCACCGCCGTTCGGCGCGCTGATGGCGCAGCTTGACCAGTCGCCGGTCGGCCAGGAGCTCATCCGCTCGATGATGATGAGCGCCTGGGACATGGTGAATCAGTGGTTCGAGCACGACAAGACGAAGATCCACCTCACCAAGTACGTGACCGAGCCGCTCATTGGTGCCGAGGAGAAGGGCTCCGGGGTCTATCTGTTCCTGATGGTGCCCCTGACCCACATGTATCCCACTGGCCTGCCGGAGGGCGGATCCGGGATGCTGTCCGAGGCACTCGGTCGAGCCGTCACCGCCCACGGTGGCACGATCCTCCTCAACTCCGAGGTCGTGAAGATCGATGTTCGAGGTGGACGGGCCGCAGGCGTGCTGCTCCGCTCCGGCGAGGAGATCCTCGCCAAGAAGGCGGTCGTGTCGGGCGTCGACCCGCGCGTTGTCTTCACTGAATGGCTCGCCGACGGAACGTCGACGGACTTCCGACGCCGCGTCGACAACATCCAGGATCCGAGCTTCGTCGGGATCAACCAGCATCTCGCGTTGAACGAGCCGCCACGCTATAAGGCCGGACTGGAGATCGACAAGGCGTACTGCGTCGAGCCCGTCCCCTGGCTGGAGGACTATCGACGGATCTACGACGACCTGCGCTACGGCATTCCGCCGAAGGCCAAGGCACCGCTCGTGGTGTGTCAGACGCTTCACGATCCGACGCGTGCGCCTACTGGGAAGCACACGGTCTACCTGTGGCACTACGAGCCATGGGCGCTCCGCGACGGCGGTCCCGAGCAGTGGGATCAGATCAAGACCCAGGTCGCTGACGAGGTCCTGGACGCACTTCGCGCCTATGCCCCGAACATGACCCCCGAGAACATCCTCGCGCGGACGATCCATTCGCCGCTCGACTACCACCGCATGAACGTGAACCTCTACCACGGCGCCGCGCTCGGGCCGGGCGCGTTCATGTACCAGTACTTCAGCTACCGCCCGATCCCCGAGCTGGGTCGCTACAAGACCCCGATCGAGGGGCTGTACCTGGTCGGTCATGCGACCCATCCAGGTGGCGGCATCACCGGCGGTGGCCGGGCCATGGTCCAGGCACTGATGGAGGACCTCGGCATCGACTTCGACGCCGTGGTCTCGGGCAAGGTCCTGGCGCACGCCTGAGGCGCGGCCAGAGACCTGAGCGTCCGGGGCGGGGGTGGACCCAGCGAGTCTGCCCCCGCTCGGGAAACGTGGAGGGAAGTGCGATGCGCGCGGCGCTGCTCGGCCTGTGCGGGGTCCTCGCCGCGTGGCTGGTCCTCAGCCCGTGGCTTCTCGGCTACACATCGCAGGTGGCCTGGGTTGCCGACGCGGGCGGTGGGGTGCTGATGCTCGGCCTGCTCGTCGCAGGCGTGGCGGGGGGAGCGTCGGCCGCGGGCGTTCGTCGAGGCGCGGCCGTCGCCGTCGCCTTCGTGGCGCTCGTCGTCGCCCTCGCAGCGGTTGGCGGCCTGCTGGATGAGCCGCGGTCCGGCCTGAACGAAGTCGTCGTCGGCCTGCTCATTGCGGTTCTTGCGCTGGTGGCGACGCAGCTCTCGACGCCGGAGTCGATCGTTGCCGTCGACAAGGACGGCCGAACCCTGGCCGAGTTCACCTCGATCGTCCCCAGAGGCGGGGCCCTGGCGATGAAGGGCAAGCTCCTCGGCGCGATGCCGGCGACGATCTACCTAACACCCGCCGAGTTCTGGAAGCTGCTCGGCCTGGTCGACCTGCGCGTCATCCTCTCGCTGCCGGGCCTCGCGGTTCGCGGGTGGTTGGCGGCACGGCGCGAGCGCGAGACCCGCCCGGCAGGGGCCGGCACGACGCCGGAGCTCAAGCCGCGCTGAGACCCGTCCCAGCCCACGACCCCGCGTCTGATGCTCGATTCTTCGGCTGAGCCCTGGCGGCCCCACCGTTCGATCGATGGTTCGAACCCCCGGCGCACGGTTCTTCGGCTAAGGCTGGCTGGAGGGGTATTCGAAGGATGCCGACGGGC
>VEOW01000118.1 GCA_012026785.1 Chloroflexota bacterium
CGGGCAAGAGCGTCATGGTCAACGCGCTCATCACGAGCCTGCTGTGCAACGCCACGCCCGACGACGTGCGGATGATCCTGATCGACCTCAAGCGGGTCGAGCTGGCGGCCTACAACGGCCTCCCGCAGCTGCTCGTGCCGGTCATCACCGAGCCGGAGCGGGCGAAGGCGGCGCTCAAATGGGCGGTCAACGAGATGGAGAGCCGCTACCGCCGCTTCGCCGGGGCGACGGCCCGCAACATCAAGGCCTACAACGAGAGCCGGGCCGACGCCGCCGATCGGATGCCCTACATCGTCATCATCATCGACGAGCTGGCCGATCTGATGATGCGCGAGGGCAAGCACGTCGAGGACCCCGTCGTCCGGCTGGCCCAGAAGGCCCGCGCGACCGGCATCCACATGGTCCTCGCCACGCAGCGCCCGTCGGTCAACGTCGTGACCGGCCTGATCAAGGCCAACTTCCCGTCGCGGATCGCGTTCGCCATGGCGTCCCAGATCGACTCGCGGACGATCCTCGACGCGCCCGGCGCCGAGGACCTGATCGGTCGCGGCGACATGCTCTACCAGCCGGCGGACCTGCCCCGCCCGATGCGCCTCCAGGGCGTCTTCGTGTCCGATCACGAGATCGGCCGGGTCGTCGACCACTGGAAGGCCCAGATCGACGATCCGCACTACGACATGGCGATCATCGAGAGCGACGACGAGCCCTCGAGCGGCGGCGACGAGCTGCCCGACGAGGACGCCGATCGGCTGCTGCCGGACGCCGTGGAGGTCATCCGCGAGTACGACCGCGCCTCCGCCTCGCTCCTCCAGCGGCGGTTGAAGATCGGGTACGCCAGGGCCGCCCGGATCATCGACCAGCTCGAGGCGCGAGGCTACATTGGAGCCTTCGACGGCTCGAACGCTCGGGTGGTCCTCCGGCGGGACGATCCGCCACGCGACAGGGACGGCCTCACGGGGGATGATTGAGGCATGACATCGCGCGATCACGCCACGCCAGCCCAGCCGGAGGCCCGGCTCCGCTTCGGCGCGGGCGAACGCGACCTCGACGAAAGCCTCTCGAGCGGTCCGTCGCTGCCCGAGCGCCTGACCTCGGCCCGGGAGCGCAAGGGCGTCGATCTGCTGCGCGCCGAGCGTGACACGAAGATCCGGGTCCGCTACCTGAGCGCCCTGGAGCGCGGCGACTACCGCGACCTGCCCGGGGCCGTCTACACCAAGGGCTTCCTCCGCAACTACGCCATCTACCTCGGGCTCGACCCCGAAGACATCCTGCGGCAGTGGCGGCGCGAGCGCGGCGACCAGGTCGCCCCGGCGCCAGTCGTGGTGCCGCCGCCGGCGCTGCCCGCGCCGGCGCGACCGATGAGCTTCTCGCCCTCGGTCGTCGTGGCGGCCCTGATGACCGTCGGGGTCGTGATCTTCGGCATCTACCTGGCCAGCCAACTGCTGCGCTACGCCCGGCCACCGGAGCTGGCGGTGACCAACCCGGCCCAGGCCGTCCTCGAAGTCGACGAGGGCACGACCTCGTACCGCCTCTCGGGCACCGCGACGGCCGGCGCCACGGTCAACGTCACCGTCGCCGGGCGCGACGAGCCGTTCCGGGTCACGGCCCTCGCGAGCGGCGAGTGGAGCCTCCAGGTGGACCTGCGCCGCGGCCAGAACCGGTTCGAGATCGAGGCCGTCGATCCGGGCACCGGCAAGCGCTCCGAGGTGACGCGCACGATCGTCATCAGCGTGCCGTTCCCCGAGATCCTCGCCCCGACGCTGACCGTCACCAACCCCGTCGACGGCACGACCTACGAGAACGGCGCAATCCCGGTCGAGGGCACGACCACCAACGCCTCGACGGTGACCGTCAGCACGGCCTTCCTCGGCGAGATCGGTGCGACTCCCGCGCCGCTGCCGACGGCGACGCCCGAGCCTTCACCGGGCACATCGCCCGGCCCGAGCCCGCCGCCCGACGGGACGACGATCGAGGCCGACGAGAACGGTGCCTTCTCGCTGCCGCTCGAGCTGACGGCCGGCCACTGGGCGATCACGGTCACGGCCACCGGCGAGCAGGGCCAGACCGCGTCGCTGACGCGCCAGGTGACCGTGGCCTACCGCGGCGTGAACCTCGTTGTCACGATCAAGGGTGGCCCGGCCTGGATCAAGGTCTGGGTCGACGGCCAGCTCGTGGGGCCGCAGAGCGGCCGGGTCTACAACAGCGGCAAGACGCTGACCCTGACCGGCAAGAAGTCGATCGAGATCCGCACGGGCTCGTCGGGCAACACGCACTTCACCCTCAACGGCACCTCGCTCGGCTCGCTCGGAAAGTCCGGCGTGCCCGAGACGTGGCTCTTCGAGCCGCCGGCCGATCCGGTCAAGACGTTCCGGACATGACGCCCGCCGCCCATCCCCGCAGCATCGCCGGGCAGGGCGCGCGTCGGTAGCCGATGCCTGACGAGGCGCTCGTCGCGCTCGCGGAGCGGCTGCAGGGCGTCTGCCTCGGGCGCGGCCTGCCCGTCGCCGCGGCGGAGTCGTGCACGGGCGGGCTCATCGGCGCCGCGATCACCTCGGTCCCTGGCTCGTCGGGCTACTTTCTCGGCGCGGTCGTCGCCTATGCCGATGCGGCGAAGGGCGCCCTGCTCGGCGTGCCGACCGCCACGCTCGAGGCCCACGGCGCGGTCAGTGCCCAGGCCGCAATGGCCATGGCGACCGGGGCGCGTGAGCGGCTCGAGGCGGCGCTCGCGGTCAGCGTGACCGGCATCGCCGGACCCGACGGCGGCAGTCCCGCCAAGCCCGTCGGCCTGACCTATATCGGGCTCGCGGCGCCATCGGGCGTCGAGGTGCGGCGGTTGGTCCTCGCCGGCGATCGGGCCGCGGTGCGGGAAGCGGCCGCGGCGGCGGCGCTGGCGTGGCTCATCGAGGTGGCCGAGGTGGCGGGGCCCGAGGCGCCGTCGGCGTGACGCGCACGGCCGCCGAGATCGGGGCCAGCCTCGCGCCGGCTCGCGAGTCCCGACCGATTCGGCCGGGTGAGCGCATCCATGTCCTGGGCATCGCTGGCGCGGGCGCGTCCGCGGCGGCGATCCACGCCGTGGCCCAGGGCGCCATCGTGACCGGCTGCGACCCCGGCGGGCCATCGCCGTACACGCCGCCCCTCGAGGCCCTGCGCATTCCGATCGCCTGGTCGCACCATGCCTCGCACGTCGCCGATGGGCCGCCGCTCGACCGGCTGGCCGTGACGAAGGCCCTGACCGCGGTCGCGCCCGATCACCCGGAGCTGCGGGCCGCCGCGAGCCGCGGGAGCCCGGCGGAGGCCTGGCAGCAGGTCATCGCTGACGCCGCCCACGGCCGGAGCCTGGTGGCGGTCGCCGGGACCCACGGCAAGAGCACCACCTCGGGCTGGCTGGCCTGGGTCCTGGCGGAGGCCGGTCTCGACCCCTCGGCCTTCGTCGGGGCATTGCTGCCGGCGGCCCTGACCGGCGGGATTCCGGCGACCGCGAGGGTCGGCCGCGGCGCCAGCTTCGTGGTCGAGGCAGACGAGTACGCCGGCAACTTCGACCCGTACCGCCCGAACGTGGTCGTGCTGACGACGATCGAATGGGACCACCCGGACGTCTTCGCCGATCGGGCCGCGGTGATCGAGGCATTCCGGACCTGGCTGGCCCGCGCTCCGGACGCGACGCTGGTCGCGAACCTCGGGGACCCGGGCGTCCTCGAGCTCCTGGGCGAGGTGTCCGGCAGCCGCTCAGGATCGATCATCGGGGTGTCGTTGGTCGAGCCTGGCGGACACGGGGACCAGGCCCGCCAGCCGACGGAGCTGTGGATCGACCGGCGGGTCACCGGACGGGTCGTCGAGCGGACCCCCGATGGCACCACCCTCGACGTCGACGGCATCGCGACGGCCACGCGCCGCGTCCGCCTGACCACGGTCGGGGACCACAACGCCGTGAACGCGCTCCTGGCGCTCGCGGGGGCGGCCGCACAGGACCCGAGCGGGCCTGACGGCGTCGACCGCCTGACCTGGGGGCTCGGCACCTTTCCCGGAATCGGTCGCCGCCTCGAGCGGAAGGGCGAGGCCGGGGGCGTGGTCGTGTACGACGACTACGGCCACCACCCGACCGCGATCCGGGCGACGCTGGCGGCCATCCGGCAACGCGAGCCCGATCGGCGCATCTGGGCGGTCTACGAGCCGCTGACGTTCCACCGCACCGCGGCCATGGTCGTCGAGTTCGCCGACGCGCTCGCGGAGGCCGACGCGGTGGCCGTCGCGAACATCTGGGCCGGCCGCGACCTGGACACCTCGAGCGTCTCGCCGGAGACCCTCGCCGCGGCCGTCCGCGCGCGGCGGCCCGGCATCGTCGCCGCCGCTCCCGGCAGCGTTGAGGAGACCGCCGCATGGCTGGCCTCGAACGTCCACGCCGGCGACGCCGTCCTGGTCATGGGCGGCGGCCGTTCCTACCGCATCGCCGAACTCCTCCTCGAGGCGCTTGGATGACATCACGCTGACTGAGGTTGCCGTGATCCCTGAGCGGTTCGGCGACGTCGTCCAGTCCTTGGCGACTCGCGACCCGGGCCTCACCATCTACACCGCAACGACTCGTCCCTGTCGGAGGATTCGCCGGCCGTTGTCGCCATGGAAGGTGGGCCGATCCCGGCCAATCTCGCCTACGTTCTCGAGGTATCGCTGGCGGCAGAAGTGCTGGAGGTTAGGTCAGACTGTCGAGCCAAGCGCGCACCGTCCCCGAGCGAGGCCGTCGCCGCTGTCGAGTGGTACGCAGACCATGATGCCTACCTGCCTTTCGACGACTGACATGGGCGACGCTGAGTGACCGACATGACTGACCAATCGGCCCGGCGTGCCTTCTACGAGGCGGACGGCCTGGCGACCGAGATCTACGACGCCCTCGCGGCGAGCCTCATCGCCGGCAGTCCGGTCGACGGCGACATCGACTTCTACCTGGGTCTGGCCGCCGAGACGGGCGGCCCCGTCCTCGATGTCGGCTGCGGCACCGGGCGGGTGGCGGCAGTGCTCGCGCAGGCCGGTTTCGAGGTCGTCGGGGTGGATCTGTCGGTGCCGATGCTCCGGCTCGCCGGGCGCAGGCGAGAGCGTCTCGATGCCGAGGTCGCCGGGCGCCTGTCGTTCACGCATGGGGACATGACAACGCTCGATCTCGGACGCGACTTTGCACTCATCATCACGCCTTCCCGGGTCTTCCAGTTCGCCCTGACGAGCGATGCGCAGCGGCAGGCCTTGGCGGCCCTGCGGCGCCACCTCCGACCCAGCGGGCGACTCGTCCTCGACCTCTTCGACCCGCTGCTCGATCTCGTCGTGCCGAGCGAGGATCCACCCGGCCGCGGTGGGGAGCTGGTGCATCCGACGAGCGGCAATCGCGTCACCTGGGAGGTGACGGGCCGGAGCCCGGATCCCGCTCGACAGCTCATCGTCGAGGACTGGACGTACCGAGAGATCAGCGAGTCGGGCGAGGTCCTCAGGTCCGTGACCGAACGCCTGGCCCTGCGGTGGTCCACGCGGAGCGAGATGCGCCTGCTCTTCGAGCTGTCCGGGCTCGAGGTCGAGGCCGAGTACGGCGACTTCCGGGGCGGACCACCCGCATACGGCCGCGAGCAGGTCTGGGTGCTCCGACGTCCGGCTGGCAGCACGATGACCGAAGACACTCCAACGCTTACGCCCCGGATGAAGCGCACGATGGGGCGTGCCGGTGAGCTGGCACGGGCCCGCGGCCACGCCTACCTCGGCACCGAGCACCTGATCCTCGCGCTGATCGACGACCCACTTGGCATCGCCGGCGGGGTCATGGAACGGCTCGGCTGTGCCGACGCGGTTCGCGACGAGGTCATTCGAATCATCGAGAGCGACGGCTACTCCCGCGGTTCATCATGGTTGGAGAGACTCGGCCCGGGCGGGGATGAGAATCGCGGACGCTGACAGTAGGTGCCGACGGCAAGCGCTGATCGCTCTACCGACAGTCCGTCGACTGGAGCGGGGACGGAAGCGGCGGTAGCGATTCGTGCCAGTCACCCCACCACACGATCAGGGTCCCGCACGTGCTCATCCACCCGACGCTGCCGCCATCGCCGCTCGAGGCGTCGATCGTGTCCTCGACGAGATGTCCATCGACGCTGGGGGGCGAGACGCTGATCCGCCACGGGAGAGGCGGCAGCAGGCTCGGATCGATCGGGTCAGCCAGCCCGCCAGGGGGATAGCTCGCAACGGGGGTGCCGTTCACCGCCAGGGTGACGGTCAGGCCGGTTTGGTTCGCGAGTCCCAACGGGGGCGGTGTGCGAGGTGTGCCCTCGGGGGTACAGGCGCCGAGCACCATCACGCACGACAGGATGCCGGCGAGCTTGCCCCACCGAGGCCGGCGACCACGATTCATCGCCCTGACTCTAGGATCACGATTGCCCCGGGAAAGTGCCGAAGGACCCGAAGCCTGCCACGGGGCGCCCACCCCCCAGATGACATTGCACGGCGGCGTCGATCGTCCGCGCCGGTCATGTACGCGACAGGCGCGTCGTATCCAGCGATTGTCAGCCGATCGCCGTAGCGCCACGCTCGGGTTCTGTCGAAACCGGTTGGAGCCGCGTACATGGCACCGTTGGGGTGGATTGAACGCAGGGTATGCGTCGGTGGGGCGGTTCGAGGCACACAAGCTCGGTAAGACGCAGGTCGCGCGTAGGTGACGCCGGGCCAGGCCGCCCGTCGCGGTCGGCTTCGGAAGCGTGATCGCCGCGTTCGCGCCTGAACGGGCATACTGTCCGGGCACAGCAACCGCAGCTCCGGTGTGGGCAGACGCCGCGCCGGCCCCGAGGAGGCATTGGGCATGAGTGGCGAGGTCTCGTTCGACGTCGTCAGCGAGTTCGACGCCCAGGAGCTTCGCAACGCGCTCGACCAGGTGCGTCGCGAGGCCGGGCAACGCTACGACTTCCGAGGCGCCACCGTCGACCTCCAGCAGGGCCGCGACGAGCTGATCCTGGTGACCGACGACGAGTTCCGGGCGACCGCTGTCAAGGACCTCATCGAGTCGAAGGCGGTCCGGCGCGGGCTGTCGCTGAAGGTCTTCGACTGGGGAAAGGTCGAACCGGCGGGCGGCAACAAGGTTCGCCAGCACATCGGCCTTCGACGGGGGCTGCCGGAGGACCTCGCGAAGAAGATCACGAAGCTGATCCGGGACGAGTTCCCCAAGGTCAAGTCGCAGATCCAGGGTGACGCCGTCCGGGTCTCGGGCAAGAGCAAGGACGAGCTGCAGCGGGTGATCGCCCGGCTGCGCGAGCTCGACGAGGTCGTCGAGCTGCAGTTCCAGAACTACCGGTGAGGGCGATGGGCAACTCGATCGTCGCTCGAATCCTCGTCGCCCTCGTGATCCTGTTCCTGGTGTTGAGCCTCGTCGTCACCGCGCTCCCGATGCCGGCGCCGGCATGACCGAACCGCGGCAGGAAACGGATGACGTGACGGAGGGCAGGCTGACCGTGACCGCCCCCGAGTCGCCGATCGCCGCAGCCGAGGATGCCGAGGCGGAGATCGAGGCTACGCCGGAAGGGGAGGCCGTCCCCGAGACCGAGGCGACGGTTGAGACTGAGACAGGCGCCGAACCTGAGGTCGAGGCGACCCCTGACATCGAACCGATGGCCTCCACGAACGGGGCGCACGCGGAGCCGGAGCCGGAGCCCGAGCTGGCGACCGGCGAGATGCCCGAGACGCCCGAACCCCCCGGAGAAACGACGCCGGCCGAGGAAGTGGTCCCGGCGGCGCCGGCCGAGCCCCCACCCGCCGCTCCGCCCGCGCCGACGACCGTCGGTCGAATGGTCGCCGAGGCCCTCCGTCGAGCCGGAGTGCGCTGGGCCTTCACCGTGCCCGGCGAGAGCTTCCTGGGGCTGCTCGAGGGCTTCGAGGCCGCCGGCATCAACGTCGTCGCGACACGGCACGAGGGCGCCGCGGCGTTCATGGCCGAGGCCCACGCCCAGCTGACCGGGCGACCTGCGGCCTGCATCGGCACTCGCGCCGTCGGCGCCTCCAACCTCGCGATCGGCATCCATGCCGCCTACTCGGATTCCGCGCCGATGTTCGCGCTGGTCGGCGGTGTGCCGCTCGCGAACCGCGGCCGCGAGGGATTCCAGGAGATCGACCTCACGGGCAGCATCGGGCGGCTCGCCAAGTGGTCGGCCGAGCCGACGAGCGTCCATGCGGCGGTCCAGGCCGTCGAGACCGCGGTGGAACAGGCGATGGGCGGCCGCCCCGGGCCGGTGGTCCTCGGCCTCGCGGAAGACCTGCTCGACGAGCTCCTGGCACCCGGGACGAGCCCGACGCTCGCGCGGATCACGCCGCCGCGGCCGTCCGACGACGAGATTCGCGACGTCCTGCACCTGCTGGCCGGCGCCGCGCGGCCGGTCATCCTCGCCGGTGCCGGCGTCCTTCGGGCCCGGACATCGAACGACCTGATCCGCCTCGCCGAGCTCCTGCGCGTGCCGGTCGTCGCTTCGTGGCGCCGCGGCGACGTCGTCTCGAACGAGCACCCGCTGTACCTCGGGATGGCCGGCTACGGCGCACCGCCGACGGTGAAGGAGCGGTTGGCCGCGGCGGACGCGATGCTCGTCATCGGGTGCCGGCTTGGCGAGATCACGAGCTTCGACTGGACGATCCCGGCGCCGGGCGCCCGCTGGGCGCACGTGGACATCGCCCCGGCCGCCGACCCGCAGCTGCCGCCGCCGGCGATCACGGTCACCGCCGATGCCCGGCTGTTCCTCCGTGGCGCCGTCGCCCGACTCGAGAGCCGGGGCGTCCTCGACGCCGAGTCCGCGGATGCCCGCAGCCAGGCCAACACGGCCGACCGGGAGGCGTGGGAGGCCGCCACCGTCATCGATGGCCATCCGTGGTCCGGTCCCGGAGTCCACCCCGGGCGAGTCGTGACGGCGCTGCGCCGCCTGCTGCCCGACGATGGCATCGTCACGACGGACGCCGGCTACTTCGGCACATGGGCCGCCCGCGGCTTCCGCTTCCGGCGGCCCGGGACGTTCATCGGGACCACTGCCGGGGCGATGGGCTACGGCCTGCCGGCCGCGATCGCCGCCGGTCTCGTCCACCGCGACCGGACCGTCGTCGCGCTCGTCGGCGACGGCGGGATGGGCATGACCCTGGCCGAGGTCGAGACCGCCGTCCGGTGCGGCCTTCGAACGGCGATCCTGGTGTTCGACAACCAGCGCTACGGGATGATCCGGTCTTACCAGGACCGGAGGCCTTCGAACAGCGCCGCCGCGACGGACCTCGGGCCGGTCGACTTCGCGGCCGCCGGCCGGGCACTGGGCGCCCGGGGCGTTCGAGTCGAGGACGAGGCCAGCATCGAGCCGGCCCTCCGCCAAGCGCTGGTGGCCGATCGACCGACGGTTGTCCACCTCGTCGTCGACCCGCGCTGGGAGAACGTCGACAGCCGGCCCTGACCGACTACCGGCGCCTGCGACGACGGGTTGGCGGAGCGTCTGCCTCCGCGTCACGGGCTTGCCGGTCGAGGATCTGTTTGAAGACCTTGCCCATGCCGGGGCGCATGAGCTCGCGCTGCTCCGCGTCGGCGTCGCGGTCGCGCCGCTTGATCCTGGCGGCCTCGCGGGAGTCGAGCTCGTCGTCAGACATGGCACGATCGTCGGTTCCCCCGGGGCAGCCGTCAAGACCGTTCGGTAGGCTGTCGGGGTGCCTCGACGGACGCGCGACGACAACCCCGGCGACGGCTCCGACCAGGAACCCCGTGACGAGCCTGGCGCGGAGCGCCTGAAGCGCGAGCAGGCCGGCTCGTATCGGACGGCGGACGGTCGCTTCGCGGTCGAACAGGCCGGCAGCGGCTGGATGGTCCTCGACGCGGAGCAGGCGGACGAGCTGGGGCTGCCACTGGCCCGTGGGCCGTTCGCCACGCTCGACGACACACGAGCGGCGATCACGGCCGCTCGCCAGGGGCCGGCGCCGGCCTCGGAGCTTCGTGCGAAGCCAGCCCACCTTGCGGCCGTCCCCGACGAGCGTCCCAGGTCAAGGTCCGCGAAGCGCAAGGAAAGAGCCCGGGCATCCGTGAAGCCGCCGCGACCCGCCACCACGCCGGTGATCATCCGCGAGCTGCGCGTCTCCGACGGCCCGGCGCTCCGGGCGCTGTGGGCGGAGGCCGACTTCCGGTCCGTCGGCGACGACGATCTCAGCCTGGCCCGGCTGGTGAAGCGCAACCCGGGCCTGGTCCTCGTGGCCGTGGAGGGTCGGCGCATCGTCGCCTCGGCGCTCGGCGCGTGGGACGGCCGGCGGGGCTGGATCTATCACGTGGCGCCCGCGACCTCCCCCCGGCGTCAGGGCATCGCCGCGCGGCTCGTCCACCAGATCGAGGATGGCCTTCGAACCCTCGGCTGCCTCAAGGTCAACGTCATCGTCCGGGACGGCAACGACGACGGCGACGGCTTCTGGAGGGAGCTCGGCTACGAGCCCGGCTCGGCTCGACAGTTCGGGAAGGAGCTGGCGCCGGACTGATCGGGGCATTGGCGAGGCGCATGTGATTGCGGTGCGCGCCCGGTCGGTGTGGACGCAACGAGCGAGGGCCTACGGTAGAGATCGCCGGACCGGCCCACCGCCCCTGATGGGGACCTGAACCAGGAGCCTCGGCCTCGAAACCTCGGCGCGGAACCTTCGAGCCGACACCTGGCCGGGCCGGACCGGCGCCAGAACCGCGCAGCTGGTGACCGCGATGACCGTTCCCGACCTCGCGCTCCTCCTCCTTCGACTGACCGTCGGCTTGACGTTCGCCGCCCACGGCGCCCAGAAGGCGTTCGGCTGGTGGGGTGGACCCGGCCCCGAGGGCTGGAGCAAGGCCGTCGGCAGCATGGGCTACCAGCCCCTCGGCCTCTTCGCCGGACTGGCCGTCGGGGCCGAGCTGATCGGCGGGCTGGCCCTGGCCCTCGGCCTGCTGACCCCGCTCGCGGCCGCGGCCCTGGCCGCGCAGGCCCTCGTGATCATCCTCCGCGTCCACTGGCCGCAGGGCTTCTTCAACCAGGCGGGCGGGCTGGAGTTCCCGCTGGTCCTCGGTGTCGGGGCGATGGCGGTTGGCCTGAGCGGCGCCGGCGGCGTCAGCCTCGATGTCTGGCTCGGCCTCGAAGCCGATCCGGCGACCCGGGTGCTTCTCGTCCTCGCCGGCCTGGTCGCGGGGGCACTGGCGTTCAGCATGCCGGAGCTGCGCGAGACGTGGGAGGAGCGCCGGGCCGGCGACCGCCTACGGCGAGGCTGAACGGTCCGAACGGACTAGACTCCCTGACGACCCGCCGCAGCGCGACCCAGGGAGAGGTGAACCGTGTCGATCGCCGATGCCGTTGCCCGCGCCCGTGCCTACCTCGCCGAGCATCCCGGGGAGGCCCGCTATCGCGATGCCCACGCCCGGGCGAGGCTCTCGAGCGGCCTCGTGGTGGACGTCGACGGACCCGGTGGCGAGAGCCTTCGAACGGACATGCCGCGCGGCATCGGCGGCACGGCAACGCTGCCCTCGCCGGGCTGGTACCTGCGGGCGGCGGCGGCCTCGTGTGTCGTCTCCCTGATGGCCATCCGCGCGGCGACGCTGGGGATGCCCCTGGCCCCGGGCTCGGTGGAGGTCGTCGTGGACAGCGAATCGGACGACCGCGGAATCCTGGGGCTCGACGACAGCGTCCCGGCTGGGGCGTTGTCGGTTCGAATCGTCGTCCGCGTCGACCCCAAGGCGATCCCGGCCGAGCAGGCCGCCGAGATCGCGCGCTGGGCGGTGGATCACTGCCCCGTCACCGAGGGCCTGCGGCGCGAGGTGCCCCTCGAGCTGGAGCTGTCGGGCTCGTAGGCGCCGCTGCGGGCGGCAGCTAGCGGCGGCCGCCCGACACCGCGGGGATGACGTGGACCACGGCGCCCGGCTCGACGGGCGTCTCGAGCGAGGCCCGCTGACCGGCGACGAAGACGTTGATGTGGGGCCGGATGACCGGCCCGGCGTCGACGATCCGGTTTCGAATGCCGGGCACCTGGGCGTCGAGGTCGGCGATGACCTCGGCGACCGTCGAACCGCCGGCCTCGAGGCGTCGCGGGACGCCCGGGAACAGGGCCACGAGCGAACGCGGCAGGTGGACCTCGGCCATGGCCGTCGCGGACGCCGTCACGCTCAGTCGAGCGCGGCAGTCTTGACCGACCAGATGCCCGGCAGGTTGTCCACGACCAGCGACCAGCTGCGACCTTCGTCGACGCTGCCGTACAGCTGGCCCGTACTCGTCCCGAAGTAGACGCCGACGGGGTCTCGCCGGTCGGTCGCCATCGCCTCGCGGAGCACGGTCAGGTGGGCGTGCTCCTGTGGCAGGCCCTCGCCCGAGCGAATCCAGGAATCGCCGCCGTCATGCGTCCGCCACACGGCGGCGCGGCCATCGGGCATCGTCCGGCCGCGATCAGCGCCGTTGAGCGGGATCGTCCAGGCCGTCAGCGGGTCGCGCGGGTGGGCGGTCATCGGGAAGCCGAAGTCCGACGGCAGCTCGCCGGTGATCTCCTGCCACTGCCGGCCGCCATCGAGCGAGCGGTAGACGCCGCAGTGGTTCTGCTGGTACAGCCGCTGGCCGCCGTCGGCCGCCATGACGATCTTGTGGACGCACTGCCCGAACTCCGGATAGCGCTCCGGCATGTATTCGGCTCGAACGCCCTTGTTGCGGGTTTCCCAGGTCAGCCCGCCATCGGCGGTCTCGAACGCGCCGACCGAGGAGATGCCGACCCACAGCCGGCGTGGGTCAGTCGGGTGGGGGACGATGGAATGGAGACACAGCCCGCCGTTGCCTGGCTGCCACTCGGGCCGGGTGGGGTGGCTGGTCAGCCCCTCGACGTGTCGCCAGGTCGCGCCGCCGTCGGTGCTCTTGAACAGGCCGGCTTCCTCGACGCCGGCATACAGCCCATCGAGCCCGGCCGTGACGTTCCAGACGGTCGTCACCTTGGGCCCGTCATCGCCGTAGGTCAGGCCCTCGCTCGAATGGCTCCACGTCTCGCCGAGATCGTCGCTCCGCCAGACGGCGGGGCCGTACCAGTTGCTGCCTCCGGCGGCGAACACGGCACCGCTGCCTGGATCGACGATGGCGTCGTGAATCGGCCAGCCGTCGCACAGCGGCCCTCGGACGTGCCAGCGCCCCCGCGCCTCGTCCCCGTCAAGCAGGAACAGGCCCTTGCGTGTCCCGACCAGCAGCAGGTTTCGGCCGGCCATCGATGCCCTCCGCGATGCTCGAACCTGGATGTGCCCGCCCACGGTAGCGCAGGCCGGGCAGCGACGCCGGTCGGCCCTCAGTACGCGCCGTGGCCGCGCAGCGCCGCCCGCGGGGTCTTCACGAGGATCGCGAGGTCGCCCCGGATCGAGCGACCGCGGACGTACGCAATGTCGAGCTCGACGCGCTCTTCGTACGTCGTGTCGTTTCGTCCGCTGACCTGCCACAACCCGGTGATGCCCGGCTTGACCGCCAGGTAGGACGCCTCGCCGGCGGGGATGGCCCGGTACTTCGGTAGCTCGTCCTCGACGATCGGCCGCGGCCCGACCAGCGACATCGTTCCTCGCAGGACGTTCCAGAGCTGCGGCAGCTCGTCCAGCGAGGTTCGGCGCAGCAGCCGTCCGAGGCGCGTGCAGCGAGGGTCGTCGCGGAGCTTGTACGACTCGCTGAACTCCATCGCGAACATCGGCTCGAGCAGCAGCTGGGCCAGGATCGCCTCGCTGTCGGGCCGCATGGTGCGGAATTTGAGGACCGTGATGTCGCGGCCACCCTGGCCGACGCGCCGGGCGCGATAGAGCACCGGGCGGCCGGAGTCGATCAGCACGGCAACCGCGATCGCGGCCATGAGCGGCAGCCCGCCCACCAGCCCGACGGCCGCGCCCGCGATGTCGATCACGCGCTTGAGGGCGTCGTAGCCGACGTGGCTCCGGGGTACCGGGTGGGCCGCAGCGACGGCGGCCGGCCCTGCAGCCGGGGCCACCGCATGCAGCCGCTCCCCGATGGGGTGCTGTCGCCGAGGCGGTCGATCCGCGATGGCCGCGCGTGCGGCCGCCGACGGGCGATCCTGGCGGCGGCGGGGCGCTCGGCTCCGGTCGCGGCCCTCCGAGACGCCCATCGCGCCCTGACGGCGGCGGGGTTCAGACGGCACGCCGGAGCCTCTTAGGCATCAGCTCGCGAGCCACGCCCCGCTTGGAAACGGCCGGCCTCGCGCGAGCCGGCCCGGGCTCGGGTGCCGGAGCCTCGACCGCCACTGGCGCCGGAGCCTCCGCGGGTTCGCTGAGGCCCCGCCCGAAGGCGGCGTAGCGAAGTCCCGCTGCGGTCACCCGGTCGGGTTCGAGGGCGTTGCGGCCATCGACGACCACCCGGCCACGAAGCACCACGGCCGCAGCGCTCCAGTCGAGCGCTCGAAACTCCGGCCACTCGGTCACGAGCCCGACGGCGTCGGCATCCACGAGGGCGTCCATCGCGTCGTCGACGCCCCGCAGCCCGGGCACGATCTCGGCGGCTCGGCGACGCGCCGCTGGCATCGGATCCGCGGCGCTGACGGCCGCCCCACGATCCAGCAGCGCCCGGGCGATCGGCAGCGACGGTGCATCCCGCAGGTCGTCCGTCCCCGGCTTGAAGGTCAGACCGAGGAGCGCGACATGCCGGCCGGCAAGCCCGCCCACCAGCCGATCGAGCAGATCGACGAAGCGCGTCCGCTGATGCTCGTTGATGTGGTCGACCGAGGCGAGGAGCGGCAGGTCGTCGCCGTCCTCGCGGAACGAGCGGATCGTCATCGCCACCTGGTGGGGGAGGCAGCTGCCGCCGAAGCCGACGCCCGGCCGCAGGAACGAGCCGCCGATGCGGCGGTCGTAGGACATCCCCTCGACCACGTCGTCGACCCGCGCGCCGTAGCGGTCGCAGAGCCGGGCAAGCTCGTTGGCGAAGCTGATCTTGGTCGCCAGGAACAGGTTCGAGCCGAGCTTGGTGAGGCAGGCGTCGTGGCCCGACACCGCGAGGATCGGCGCCTCGAAGGATCGGTACAGCTCGCGCAGGACCGCGGTTCCGCGGCCCGTCGGGTCGTCGAGGCCACCCACGACGATCCGGTCGGGGGCCAGGAAGTCGCGCACCGCGGTCCCCTCGCGGGTGAACTCCGGGTTGAGGACCAGCGGCAGGTCCGCGCCAGGCTGCTCGGCCTGGCGGGCCTTGCGGGTTCGAGCCGCGAGCCGGTCGAGGGAGTCCGGCGGGAGCGTCGACCGGACGGCGACCACCGAGCCTGGCGGCGCGTGGCGGGCGATCGCGAGGAGGGACGCGAGGATCGAGTCGGTCTGCCAGCCACCGTTGCCGTCGTGGGTCCCGACGGCGACGAAGATGACGTCGGCCCCGGCGGCTGCCGCCTGGAGGTCGGGCTCGAGGGTCAGTCGTCCGTCTGCGACGTTGGCGGCGACCAGCTCGTCGAGGCCCGGCTCGTGGAACGGCAGGGTGCCCCGTTCGAGGAGGGCAATGCGGCGCGAATCGACATCGATTCCCCGGACGCGGTGGCCCACCTGGGCGAGGCCCGCGGCCGTGACCAGGCCGACGTAGCCGAGACCAACGACGGTTACGTTCAAGAAGATGTTCACTCCCCGTTTGGATGCCGAGCGCCCAGGGGCAGTGCGCCGGCGTTCCCCGGACCGTACGAACGGACGGCCTGCGGGAACGCGCCACGAGGCGCCTCGCCCGTTACGGCGGTGTCAAGGCGGCGTAACGACCGCTGCACGGCCGGTTGACACGGGTCCGACTGCCTCTCGATCCTGAGGCGATGCGTGTCCTCTCCGAGCGAGCCGGCGGCTGGAGCGCCCGAACCGGCGAGGTCGCGGTCGAGCTCTACGAACCCGTCAGCCCCGCGGACCGGGAGGCGATCGAGGCGGAGCGGGAGGCGCTGACCGCCTTCCACGCCTGAAACCGCGAAACTGGGCTCCAATCGATGTCGAATCGCGGCCTCGTCGTTCGACGTGTCCATAGAGCGGCGCTCCGATGCCGCGTCCCAGTCCAAGGAGAACCGCAATGCGCGTGATGGTGCTCGTGAAGGGCAACGACGAAACCGAGGCCGGCCAGCTGCCGACCGAGGGTGAGCTGGCCGAGATGACGGCCTTCAACGAGGAGCTCGTGCGGGCCGGCGTCATGCTGGCCGGCGAGGGCCTGCAGCCCAGCTCGAAGGGCGTGCGGGTCCGATTCGAGGGCGATCGCAAGTCCGTCATCGACGGTCCGTTCGCCGAGTCGAAGGAGCTGGTCGCGGGCTACTGGCTGTGGCAGGTCCGCTCGCTCGACGAGGCCATCGAGTGGCTGAAGCGGGCGCCGTTCCGCGAGGGCGAGGTGGAGATTCGGCCGATCTTCGAGGCCAACGACTTCGGCGACGCGCTCACGCCGGAGCTGCGCGAGCGCGAGCAACGGCTGCGTGACGCGGCTACGAGTCGCGCCTGAGCGCGACCCCGCGGACCTGTCAACGATCGAAGGGAGACCACCGTGAAGTACTTCATGCGAACCGCACCCTGGCTGGAGGACGACGCCGGCGTCGCCGATTCGGCACCGCCGACGCCCGAGCAGATGGCCGAGATGGGCGCGTTCATCGAGGAGACGGCCAGGAGCGGCAAGCTCGTCGCGACCGGCTCGCTCGACCCGTACGTGACCAAGATCGAGTACAAGGGCGGCGACTTCAGCCTCACCGACGGACCGTTCACCGAGGCCAAGGAGGCCGTGGTTGGCTGGGCCATCGTCGACGTCGCTTCGAAGGACGAGGCCATCGAGTACTCGAAGCGCTTCTGGCGAATCGTCGGCGACGGCGTCGGCTTCATCCAGCGGATCCACGATCCCAACGAGCAGGCGTGGAACGAGCCGACGGAGGGCTGACCCTCAACCCGAGCCGGGGCGACGTGGCCGGCCGCGCGATCGACGCGGTCTGGCGGATGGAGTCGCCCCGGCTCATCGCCTCGCTGACCCGGATCACCCGGGACGTCGGGCTGGCCGAGGACGTCGCCCAGGATGCGCTCGTGGCGGCGCTCCAGCAGTGGCCCTCGTCCGGCGTCCCGGCCCGGCCGGGCGCGTGGCTGATGGCGGTCGCCAAGCGGCGGGCGATCGAGGCCTTCCGGCATCGGGCCATGGCCGAGCGCAAGCACGAGGAGCTCGGGAGGGCGATCGCGACCGACGAGCCGAGCGAGACCGAGCTCGACGAGGCGATCGACAACAGCTCGATCGGCGACGACCTGCTACGGCTCGTCTTCATCTGCTGTCACCCGGTCCTGTCGCTCGACGCCCGGGTGGCCCTGACGCTGCGGCTCCTGGGCGGGCTGACGGTCGAGGAGATCGCCCGGGCGTACCTCGTGGCCGAGCCGACCATCGGCCAGCGAATCACCCGCGCCAAGCGAACCCTGGCCGAGGCGCAGGTTCCCTTCGAGGTCCCGACGGGCGCCGACTTCGAGGCCCGGCTCGGCTCGGTCCTCCAGGTCGTCTACCTGGTCTTCAACGAGGGCTACTCGGCGACGGCCGGCGACGACTGGGTCCGGCCGGCCCTGTGCGAGGACGCGTTGCGGCTGGGCCGCGTCCTGGCCGGGCTCGTGCCGGACGAGCCCGAGGTCCACGGCCTCGTTGCGCTGATGGAGATCCAGGCGTCCCGGCTCCGGGCTCGCGTCGATCCGTCCGGCGCCCCAATCCCGCTCCTCGAGCAGAACCGGGCTCGCTGGGATCGACTCCTCATCGGCCGTGGGCTGGCCGCCCTGCGCCGGGCCGAGGTCCTCGGCGGCGCCGCCGGTCCGTATGCGCTGCAGGCCGCCATCGCCGCGTGTCACGCCCGGGCGGCGACGCCCGAGGAGACCGACTGGGCGCGGATCGTCGC
>VEOW01000203.1 GCA_012026785.1 Chloroflexota bacterium
CCCTCGAGGCGACCGAGCGGCGCCGCCTCCAGCTGGTCGGCGATGTTGCCCACGAGTTGCGGACCCCGCTCGCGACGCTCGACGGCTACCTCGAGGGGCTCGAGGACGGGCTTATCAAGCCGGTGGGTCCAACCTGGAAGCTCCTGCGCGGTGAGACGGCACGCCTGACGAGGATGGTCAACGACCTTCAGGAGCTGTGGCGGGCGGAGGCGAAGCAGCTCGTCCTCAAGATCGAGCCAGTCGATGTCACGGCGCTGGTCGCTGCGGCCATCGAGCGGCACGCCGCGTCGGCGGCGGAGCGTGGAGTCGCGCTGCGCGTCGAGGCCGATTCGATCGCCCCCACCGTGGGCGCCGATAGGGATCGGCTCGTCCAGGTGTTCGACAATCTCCTGAGCAACGCCATCCGCTACACGGCGGACGCGACGCAGGTGACCGTCCGTCTCCGCGCCGCGCCCGACGAGGTCGTGGTATCGGTCGTGGATCTGGGCCCGGGACTCACCGATGAGCAGCGCGAGCGCGTGTTCGAGCGCTTCTATCGGGCCGATCCGTCACGTTCGCGAGCATTCGGCGGCTCCGGCATCGGCCTGGCGATCGCCAAGGCCCTGGTGGAGCTGATGGGCGGCCGGATCTGGGCGGAGAGCGACGGACCGGGCACCGGGGCCACGTTCAGCGTGGCCCTGGCGCGCACCGCCGGCTGAGGCTCACGCCTCGCCGGCCAAGTCTCGGGGGATCCAGCGGTCAGGATCGTCGCGGAACGTGTCCGCGCACGCGGCCTCACAGAAGTAGTAGAGGTGGCCGTCGTGCTCGACGGGCACACCGGTCTTTGGGTCGACATGCATCCCGCAGACGGGGTCGCTCTGGGATGTGGCGGTCATGGCCAAACTCCTCGCTTTCGGTTCGTGAGACGGAGTTCGACCATGACGGGCCGTCATGAGCGTCAGGTGAATCCGCGCTGGGAATGCAATGAGGACGGGGCGCCGGGGCGCCCGAGCGTCTTCATCAGATCTTGAAGAAGTCGGGCATGGCCGCTTGAACCGGCCGCTCGATCATCCGGACTGTCGGAGCCGACCCTGGCTTCGGGACAGCAGGAGACCCAGGACATGATGACCGGGATCGAGTGGGGGATGGGCCTAGGCGGGTGGCTCTGGATGATCCTCGCCGTGATCCTGATCGTTGCCGTCGTGTGGGTCCTGGTCACGGCCGTCAGCGGTCGGGACCGCTCGGCTGCCGACGACGCCGCGCAAGTCCTCAGGGCTCGCTTCGCGCGCGGGGAGATCAGCCAAGCCGAATACGAGCAGGCGCGTCGCCTGCTCGGGATCTAATCGACAAGGAGACGAACGATGGCATCGAAGCGAATAGGGATCCTCGCCGGAGGCGCCCTGGCCGGCACGCTCCTGCTCGGGACCGCCGGTCTGGTGTTCGCCCAGGACCCGACGCCCTCACCGAACGCGACCCCGTCCTGGGGTCCCGGCATGATGGGCGGCCAGGACGGCTCAGGCATGATGGGCGGCCAGTACGGCTCGGGCATGATGGGCGGCCAGTACGGCTCGGGCATGATGGGCGGCTCGGGCATGATGGGCGGCCAGATGGGTCACGAGGACTTGACTGCCGAGCAGCTCGAGAAGATGAACCAGCTGCACGACCAGATGATCGCCAGCGGCACGTGCGATCCGGCCCAGATGCAGCAGTTCCACGCCCAGCTTCAGCCCGGCGACTGAGCCCGAGACCGTGCGAGCGCCGACCGAGACCCGGTCGGCGCTTCGCCGCGTCTTCGCCAGACGCATGGAGGATCAACGATGTCCAGCTACACCTTCGGGACTACGATCGCGGGACCGATCGATGAAGTCCGCGCACTCGTCGAGTCCGCCCTGAAGGACGAGGGTTTCGGTGTGCTGACCGAGATCGACGTCGCCGCGACGCTCAAAGCCAAGCTCGGTCTCGACCGCGCGCCGTACCTGATCCTCGGCGCGTGCAATCCACAACTGGCCGCTCGCGCGCTCGACATCGATCCGTCGATCGGGGCGCTTCTGCCATGTAACGTCGTCCTCCGGGAGTCCGAGCGTCCGGGGACGGTCGTCGAGATCGTTGACCCCATCACCGCCCTCGGGGTCGCCGGATCGGCGGAGCTCGCGCCAATCGCCGCCGAGGCGGCCGTGCGCCTTCGCCACGTGCTCCAAGCGCTCGTCGCCGGCCCACGGCCGACGCCGAGGGTCTGACGCGATCGATCCTCAGCCCAGACTCACCCAGCTCTCAGCTGATGCACACACCGTCATGGTTCATGACGATGTCGCGTGCTCTCCCCGGCCTGCTCGTCGTGATCGTCGCCGTGGTCGCCGCCTGCTCATCGTCGAGTCCGGCGGGATCCGCGGCAGGGCCCACGTCCGCAGGACAGTCAAGCGAGGGCACGCAGACGAGCGACGGCGGCCAGGTAACGGTCGTCGTCGACTGGGCCGGTCCCGCCGCGGGTGCGGCCTTCGACGTGAAGCTCGACACCCATTCCGTCGATCTCGACGCACTCGACCTCGCGGGTGCGACCCTCAGGAACGATCGCGGCGAGACGTTGACGGCCAGTGCGTGGGTGGCGCCCAAGGGCGGACATCACCGCGAGGGTGCCCTGACGTTCGACGGCAACGCGACGGCGTTCTTCGCCGGCGCGAAGTGGATCGAACTCGTGATCACTGGCGTCGGCGACCTGCCCGAGCGAACGTTGCGCTGGGACGTCGGGTCATGACCGCCCTCGCCCGACCGCTGCTCGCGACGCTGCCGATCCGCCGACGCTCGATTGCAGCGGGCTTCGTCGGCGCGGTCGCGCTGCTGGGTCTCTATCTCGGGATCATCAGCCTGGCCCAAGGGGCCGAGCATGCCCTCGCGCAGCTGGCTGCCGACGCGCCGTTCGTCGGTCTCATCGCTGCGGGGTTCGGGACCCAGGTCGCCCTGTTCGCCGAGCTCCGGGCCGTCGACCGCCATCACCGAGCGGCGGCCGCCGTCACGGCCGCCGGGACCGGCAC
This sequence comes from Chloroflexota bacterium, assembly GCA_012026785.1. Taxonomy (GTDB): domain Bacteria; phylum Chloroflexota; class Limnocylindria; order Limnocylindrales; family CSP1-4; genus UBA5189. Next base: position 3,009 of record VEOW01000203.1, read on the forward strand.
GAGCACGGCCGCGATGCTCGCCTGCTGCGCCCACCACCTGGTCGATCTGCTGCCACTCGTCGGGTTGTCGGCGGCGGCGGTGTTCCTCAACGAATTCAAGACGCCACTCCTCCTGGTCGGGATTGGGATGAACGTCATCGGTATCGTCGTCATCGGTCGCCAGCTGCAGCGCGCGCGGCGCGCGTGCGCCGTCGTCGATGCCGCGTCCACGGTCGAACGAGGCGCGACGGCCTGACTGCGCGCGGTATCGAGCACCGTCGCGCCACTCTTAGATCTGCCTCAGGTCCGTCTCAGCCGCCCACCAGATCGTAACCGTCCTTCTGGCGAGCGGCCCCGGCTTGCAGATTGCGATCCCAGAGGAGGGCACCGTCGTGGACGGTCTCGACCGGCTCCCACCGCGCGCCGGCGGTTCAGCAGCCGCCGACGTGCGAATCCGCGCGCTCGCGGTGTGGCCGGGCCTCGACCGCAAGAAGCTCGCTCGAACGTGCGGTGACCCGGTGCGAGTGGCTCGCCTGGTGGAGCGGCGGACCGCGCTCCCCCGCGAGTCGATCATCGGGATCCTCGAGGGACGCTCGTAGGGGCGACGACGTGGGCCGCTCCGCCTGCCGATCGATGGAGCCCATGCCGAGGCCGGCAAACGGCGGGTAGCCACGGATCGGGATCACCCCGACCTCGGAGCCGTCAGGCATCGGGGCGAGCCCTCGGGACCGCGCCGTTCACTCCGAATCGGATACGGAGACGCGCCGGGCTTCCCCCCGGCGCGTCTGAGGAGAAGGGAGGGGAGCGGTGATCCTGGTGTCTGACCTCTAGCTCGAAGGCGAGCGCCGGCCGATCCAGACGAGGCCGGCTCCAAGGAGCACGAGGGTCCCGCCGAGGGCAGCGGCAAGCGCAGCGATCCCGAGGCCCATCTGGAGGGTCGAGGCGGTGACGCTGCCGACCCCGAGGTTGGCCATTAGCGACAGAGCGAGCGGGCTCCAGGCCTGCGTTCGGGCCGGACCGTCGGTCGGGCTCCCGCGGTCGAACTCGGCATAGTAGCGGCCGGCGACCGCGACCTCGTAGTCGCCGGGCATGAAGTGCTGGTCCCTATAGTCGGTGTGGTCGGCGACGGTAACGGTCTGCGTGCTGGTGAGGGTGTGGTAGGCGATCGCCGCCATCTCATACATGTACTCGGTGGCCGTGTTGATGAGCGGGTCGTTGGGGTCAAGATCGGACCGGACGACTGGATATCCCCAGTCGTCGGTGAGGAGCTTGAGAATCTCGTCCGCGATGGCGGTCTCGCCTCGGTCGATGAGCTGACCGGCATCGTTGTACGTGAGCTCGACGGCCTGCGCCGTGCTGAACGCCTCGAGCGACGTCGCACCCTCGCTCGTCTTCACGTAGGTGAAGCCACCCACGCCGACGAACACGAAGCCGGCGACGATCATCGCCAGCCCGATCGCCTTGAACCGTGCATACATTGGACTGTCCTTTCGGATCGCCTCCCTCCGGCGCGCATCAGGGCGGCCGTGGCAGCAGCGACATCGTTGTCCGCGTCGGCCGCCGCGATGGCTGCGAACCCTGGGTTCGCTCTTGGCCCCGCGCGTTCGCCCGGCGACACCGAGATGGTCCCGCCGGAGCGTCGGCGGGCGCATCCGGTCATCCCGCGACTTGCGTGCGGGAACCCGCAGGCTTGTTGCGGGCTGCCCCGTGTCATGGACGTGTCGACCGCTGGTACAGTCGCCCGACAGGAGGTTCCGATGCGGACCGTGCGCGTCCTGCTCGCCGAAGCCCACGCGGTCGTGCGCGAGGGGACCCGGCAGATCATCGACGCCGACCCGGCCATCGACGTCATCGGAGAGGCCGAGGACGGCGCGGCGGTCGTCGCGTTGGCCTCGCGCCTTCGACCGGACGTCGTGCTGCTGGACCTTCACATGCCGCGGATCAACGGCATCGAGGCGACGCGCCATATCGTCGCCGAGACTCCGGAGGCCCGGATCCTGATCCTGAGTGCGTACGACGAGGAGGACTATGTCTCGGCGGCGCTCGACGCGGGCGCCAGCGGATACCTGCTCAAGTCTGCGCACGGCAGCGAGGTGGTGGCGGCGATCCACGCCGTCGCCGAAGGTCAGTTGGTCATGGATGCCCGCCTGGGGCGACGTGCCCTGGGGCGGCGCGGCGACCCGGCCGCCGATGCGCCGACGGCGCGCGAGCTCGACGTGCTTCGTCTCGCGGCTCGAGGCCTGCGCACCAGGGACATCGCAGCCGAGCTCGGGACGAGCCCCCGGACGGTCGAGGCGCACTTTACGAGCATCTTCAATCGGTTCGGCGTGACGACCCGGACGGAGGCCGTGCTGCATGCCGCCGCTCGCCACTGGATCCGCCCGGAAGGAGAAACCCGCGGTCCATGAGCCGCGCGGGCCGATGGTTAGCGCGCCTCTCGCCGTCGACGCCGAAGTCGCAAGGCCACGAGGGCGTCCGTCTCCCGCCGCTGCGCCAGCGCGCTTTCTGGGCGGTCCAGGCGCTCACCTTCGCGATCGCCTTCGCCCATACCGTCCTTGCGCGACTGGGTTTCCCGGAGGCGCTCTACCTGGTCCCGACCTCGCTGTTCTTCATCCCCGTCGTCTACGCCGCGCTCAAGTTCGGCGTGCGCGGCGCGATTCCCACGGCACTCTGGAGCACCATTCTCACGCTGCCGGACCTTGTCATGTTCCACGAGAGCCTAGACCGGGTCGGGATCCTGTGGCAGGCCGCGATCCTGGTCGCGATCGGTGCCTTCGTCGGGCTCGCGGTGGACCGCGAGCGCGCTGCGAGGACGGACGCGGAGGCTCGCGAGGCGGCCCGCCTCGCCTCGGAGCGTCGGTATCGGGCGCTCTACGACCGCGCGGCGGACGCGGTGCTCGTCATCGACGAGGCGGGGCGGATCGGTGAAGCGAACGCTGCCGCGACACGGCTGCTTCGCCTGGATCACGCCGCCGTTCGCGGCCGCCAGCTATCGGAGGTCGTTGGCGATGACCTCGCCGCCGACCTACTCTCCGGCGCGACCGAACGCGAGCCCCGCCCGCTCCATGCCGACGAGCGGGCGTCTCCAGTCTGGGTTCAACCGGTCGGCACGTCCCCGCTGTCCGGTCCGGGCGAGGGGGGCGGCCTCCAGGTCATGTTCCGGGACGTCACGCTCCAGTACGAGCGGGCGAGAGGCCTCGAGGGCTACGCCCGCCATGCCATCGCCGCCCGGGAAGAGGAGCGGCGGCGCATGGCCCATGAGCTGCACGACGGCGCCCTGCAGTCATTGGTGCTGCTGCTGCGGAAGCTCGACGCCCTTGACGAGGGCGCCGACGAGGATGGCGTTCTCGACGATGCGCGGCAGATCGTCGACGAGACCGCTGCCGAGCTGCGCCGCCTCAGTCGCGCGCTGCGGCCTCCGATCCTCGACGACCTCGGGCTCGCGGCTGCGCTGCGCTCGGAAACTACCGGATACCGGCGCCGATCTGGGATCGACGCCCGTTTCGAGATCGCCGGCGACGTTCGTCAGTTGCCCGGTGACACGGAACTTCTGTTGCTGCGCGTCGCGCAGGAGTGCCTCCACAACGTCGAGCGTCACAGCCAGGCATCGTCCGTCCAGGTCTCGCTGTCGTACGTGCCCGGGTATGCCGTGCTGGTCGTCACCGATGACGGCCGCGGGATCGGGCCTGTGCCCACGCCCACAGACCTGCTCGCCGCAGGCAAGCTTGGCCTGCTGGGAATGCAGGAGCGCGTTCGCCTGGCGGCAGGAACCCTCGAGATCGGACCGCGGCCAGGAGGCGGGACGATGATCAGCGTCCGCGTGCCAGCGCCCCAAGCGTAAAGCTGATCGCTCCGCGGGCCAGTTGAAGCTCGCGCAGGTCCATCCACCTGGCCGTGCCTCGATCTCGGAGCTCTATCGATGTCCTCCCGCTCGCGACGCTGGGCGTGCCGGGGCGCCAGGCGATGGTGGCACGGCACGGAGCGTCCTCAGCGAGATCGCCTGACGGCGGCGCCGCCTGCGGACCGTTGCTTCCGTCGGCCTCACCGCCCCGTCCGGGCTACAGCCGCTCACGGCCGATGCCCAGCCGGGCATAGAGCGGGCAGTACCCGCGGATCCCCGTCACGACGAAGTCGAGGCCCAAGAGCGCCGCGGCGAACCACGCCCAGGCGGCAAGACCTCCGGTCGTGAGCCAGAGGTTCGCGGCGACGATGGCGAGCGCGGCCCCGCCAACGATCCGGATGAGCCGTTCGATCGGTCCGAGGCCACCTCGCGACACACGGGCGGTGGAAGTCATGTCGACGTTCCTTTCTGCAGGGCGACCCTACCTGGTTCCGAAGACGCCCAGGAGGATCGCGATGGCCAGGAGGACCATCGGGGCGCAGCAGGCGACCATCCACCACATCGAGTGGCCGGCTCCCACCTGCCCGTCTTCCTCGGGCGGCGACGCTCGCCCGGCCGCGGATCGCGGCGGTTGAATCGAGCCGTGATCGTGGGTCATAGCGCACCTGTTATCGACGAGGCGAAGTCCTGGGATCGTCGTAGCCGACCCTGAGACCGGCGCGAATTCAGGGTGAGCTAGCGCTGAGAAGCGGGGGCGACCTCGCATCGGGCTCGCTCGGCTCGGCTCGGCTCGCCAATGGCGACCGGGGACGGCGTCGGCCAGGCGACGTTCGGAAATGCTGGGCCGCCCGCCCGCAGGCCGGCGGCCGTCGTCTCTTAGGTCCGGCTCAGGCGTCTCTAAGCTGAGGCCCGCAACGTGACCGTCCATCTAGAAAGGCGGTGCCGACGGATCGTAACCGAACAGCGCCTGGTCTCTCTATTGGTACGCGCGTCGTGCTGTTCATGGGGGCTCCTGCCAATGCGACGTTATGGAATGGTTCTCGTGGCGTTCCTCCTGCTTGCGTTGCCTGCTCCCGCGCTGGCGGCGATCGGCGACGAAAACGCCGACCCCGGCGACGAGACCGGGTCTTGGTACGGATACGTCGAGGATGCGGTTCTCCTCTCCTTCGCAGAAGGCTTTCCAGCTGCAGCCGCCAGACGTGCGTTCGCTGCTGCCAACGGCCTGGAGGAGGTCAGCTTCACGCCGCTTAGCCACTTCTTCCGATTTCGCATCACCGACGGCCAACCGCCCGACCGCGTTGTCGAGGCACTCAGGTCGAATCCGGCGATCGCCCTCGTGACGAAGATCGCCCGGGGCAGGTGGGACTACGTACCGCCAGATCCCCTCTACGTCAACCAGTGGTACCTCCCAAAGGTCCGGATGCCGCAGGCGTGGGACCTTGCCGCGGGGGGCTCGACGTCGTACATCGCTTTGGTGGACAGCGGAGTCCAGACGAGCCCTTCCAACCATCCCGATCTCGGCGTCATCGCCGGCAAGAATTTCGTCACCGGGACCTCGAACGTCAACGATGTATACGGCCATGGCACGAGAGTGGCTGGCATCATGGCCGCATTCACAGGCGCGACCAATGGGTCGATCGGGATCGCGGGCATCAACTATGCGGCCCCCATCCTCGTAGCGAAGATCGGCGACTCGGCTCCCGACATCGACGCTGCCGCCGCCGGGATTGAGTACGCGGTCCAGCGTGGCGCTTCAGCAATCAACGCGAGCTTTGGCTTTCGCGGACTGTCGAGCTCGGAGCGAGAGGTCCTTCGACAAGCCGTTGTCGCGGCGTGGAACGCTGGCCAACCCGTCGTCGCCGCGGCCGGAAACGACGGCACCTCGTTCGTTGGACTGTACCCCGCGGCCTTCACGAAGGTGATCACCGTCGGAGCCTCAACGAAGTCCGACGTGCGGTGGGTGTACTCGAACTACGGCGACGCAAGCGTGCCGCTCTACCCGAACCTCGTGGCCCCAGGTGTGGAGATGTGCACCACGAAGACCGCGTCCGGATATGACTGCGCGCCCGGGCCAGACGGGACGTCCTTCGCGGCGCCGATGGTCACCGGGACCATCGGCTTGATGCGAAAGCTCTACCCGGGGATCGGATCTCTCGCCATCGTCGACCGGCTCGAGGACTCGGCCGACCACGTCGGCGGGTACTCCTACACTGGATCACTCTGCGACGGAAGAGGGATCAGCGTGTACATGGGGTGTGGACGACTCGATGCGTACGGCGCGATCAACTAGTCGCCCAGTCCTTCGCGCGGCTCTCGCCTCGCTGGCCTTGGCCCTCGCCGCGACTTCTGTCGTCCTCGGGAGCAGTCCTGCACCGGATGCGACGTCCAGATACGTACCCGACCGGGTGCTCGTGCGGTTCCGGGGAGCTCCGTCTGAGACTGACCTGGAGATCTTCAGGGGACGTCAGTTCCTGACGTTCGTACAGTACATCGGGCTCAGCTACCCGCCAGGCTTGGGCTGGTATGTCTTCCGCATCGACGACGGCATGGACGTGGTGCTCGTTCGCGACCTGCTGCGGAGAGACCCGATGGTCTGCAATGTCGAGCTCGTCGCGATCGGAGAGTACTTTGCGATCGGCCTCCCGGATGCGGACGAGGCGCCCGCGTGCGTCGAACTGCGGCCCTCAACGCCTTCGCAATCTTCGGAGACTGAGGGGCCGGCGGCCGGAGGAGGGACGAACGCTGGCCCGTCTGACTCCACCAGCCAGCCTCTCGAGAAGGTCGCTGCGTCCACCGAGGTGTTGCTTCCTATCTTGGCGGCCATCCTGGTTGTCGTCGGTCTCGCTTCCTGGTACCGGCTGCGACTCAGGACGAGGCCGTAGCGAGTGTCGAGCCCTCATTTCTGGTGCGCGGCAGTCGGCCGCGCACCGAACTCGTAGGCCGCACCTCCGCGCGGGCTCAGGCGGGGCCCGCAGCGACAACTAACGCGTGCGCCCACCGGCCCGGCTCGGCATCGTCGTCACGCCCGGCAGCTGCCGGGCGCGAGGCGGGCATCCGCGGTGGTCGACGCTGCAGCGGCACCTGGCGACCCCGCGATCCCGACCGGCTGACTCGCCAGGTTCGACGCCGGCCGCTGCGTGTCTTAGCCGTCGCTCAGGCGTCTTTCAACCGGGGTCCGACTGTGATCGTCCTTCTGACCCGGCCGTCCACAAGGCGGCCACCGCGCTTTCACGGGAGACGATCCTCGGGATCCTCGAGGGCCGGTCGGCCGAGGCAGAATAGGGCGAACGACCCTGGTCGTACAGGCCGCAATAGGAGCCTCGCGCCTTTGACGCGACGGGCTACGTCCTGGTCTTCGTCCGAGGGCGGCCAATGCCGAGCCGCGCGTAGAGGGGGCAGTAGCCGCGGATGCCGGTGACGACGAAGTCGGCACCGATCAGCGCCGCTGCAAACGAGGCCCACGCCAGTAGCCCGCCCGTTGTGAGCCAGAGGTTGGCGGCGAACAGGGCGAGCAGGGCTCCGCCAAGGATCCGGATGATCCGTTCGATCGGACCGAGACCACCCCGAGCGATGGGGACGGTTGAAGACATGTCGGCGTTCCTTTCCATTTGGCCAGTCTCACCCTGGGCCAAAGACGCCTAGAAGGATCGCGAGCGCCAGCAGGACCATCGGAGCGCAGCAGGCGACCATCCACCACATCGAGTGGCCGTGCTCGGCACGAGCCTGGTCGTCCGGCAGCGGCGCATCGGCCGATGACCGGGATTGCCGCAGGGGGCCATGGGCGTGGGTCATCTCGCACCTCTCCGATGTCGTTGTCGAGCCCGCCAGTCTTGATCTCGACTGAGATCCTGTGGAGGACACGGCGGGGGCTGGCTGTGAAGGTCCCGTGGCCATCGGGCAGCCAGATGTCAGTTACGCCGCCGCCGGGCCTCGAAGAGCACGACCCGGGCGCCACGCGCGGCCAGGAGCCGGGCGGCGGTGCTGCCGGCCGGCCCGGCTCCAACGACGGCGACACGTGGCTCGGTCATCGCCCCGCCTTCGCCGAGCGGTCGACCACGAAGTTCCAGGCGAACGCGGCCACCGCGGCCGCGGCCAGGCCGTAGAGGGCGACCTCGACGAGGCCGACGATGAAGCTCACCGGGTCGAGCCACGTGAACCCCGGGAACAGCGTCGGGAAGAACGCCTTCATCGCGAAGGTATCGGGCCAGATGGCGCCCGCGGCGACGCACACGAGATAGGCGACCTCGCCGACGGCGACGATCGCCGCCGCCAGTGGGGCGAACGGCAAGCGGTTCATCGGGCACCTCCGGGCGATCGTGGCGTGGCGGCGGTCCACACATCCGATGCGGCCAGGCCGCCACGTTCCGGAGTCTGGTCGAGCAGCGTGAAATGGTCGTGAGCCAGGGCTGAGCGGCGGGTGAGATCACGGGCCATCGGGTGGAGTATGTCGCCGCGCCCTTCATGTCTCAGCCACCGCTCACCCGGGACTCAGCCTCTGGGGCCAGGCTCGCGACGTGGACGTGAAACGCGGGTTGCGCATTCCGATCTTCGGGCTCGGCTGCGGTGGCGCCGGTGCAGGAGCGGTCGAGCGCGAGCTGGCCGCAGCCGACGGGGTCGTCCGCGTCTACGTGAACCCCGCCACGGAGACCGCCTACGTCGACTACGACCCGAGCGAGACCGATCCGTGGACGCTCGAGCGGGCCGTCGAGCGAGCTGGCTACCGGCCCGGGCGCCCGGTCGAGGCGTGAGCCGTGCTCCTCGCCCGCCGCAACCTCTTCGTGACCGCACGGCCGAGCACCTCGCCCGTTTCACGCCGCCTGCACAGCGGCATGACGGGGATGACCGGTGGCCAAGAGCGGCTTCAGATTCCGAGTGAAGGCGACTGACCAGAGGCCCGTCCCGCTCCCCCGCTGCGCTTCGAGGCAATCCTCCGAAGGTCGCTTGACATTCCAGTAGCTGGAAGGTCTAGGGTTGGTCCATGCGGATCGGCGAGCTCGCCCGGCAAGTCGGCACAACGTCGAAGGCCGTGCGCTTCTACGAGTCGGCCGGCCTACTGCCGTCGCCGCCTCGCGCGGCGAACGGGTATCGGACCTACACGACGGCCGACGCCGAACGGCTGCGGCTCCTCGTCGGTCTGCGTTCGCTCGATCTGCCCCTCGATCGCGCCGGGGAGCTGGCCGTCCTGTGCGCCGCGGGTCACTGCGAGCGGGTGTCGAACGAGTTGCGCGGGCTGATCGCGCGTCAGCGCGTCGAGATCGGGCGCCGCGTCGACGAGTTGGCGCACCTCGACGAGCGCCTCCGGATGCTGGAGCGGCACCTCATCGCGGGCGAACTGCCGCAGTCGGTGATTCCTCAAGGAAGGAGCATTGAGATGACGAGCTGTGATTGCGCCTGCGGGCAGTGTTGTGGGTGCAGCGCGTGTGGCTGTGGCTGTGCCTGCTCAAGCCATCGATGGGGGGTGGCGCGTGGCAAGCGCACGGCGCGCGAGGGCTGACTCACGGGAGCCGAGCGTCGAGCTGCTGTGGTTCAACGACTGCCCGAACCACCCGGCCGCCAGGGCGATGCTTGGCCAACTCCTGGCGGAGCTCGCGCCGGGAACGGAGATCAAAGACATCGACGCGACCGATCCCGCCGTCGCACAGCGCCACCGCTTCCCCGGCTCACCCACGATCCGCGTCGATGGCCGGGACGTCGACCCATCCATTCAGGATCCGGGTGACTACACGCCTCGCTGCCGCCTCTACTGGACCGTCGAGGGACTGCAGGGGGTGCCCGAGCGTGCCTGGATTGAGTCGGCTCTTCGAGCGTCCCCTCCGTCGCGCCGTCGGGCGGTGAAGTAACAACCTGCTGGGCGTCGTGCGTCCTCAGGGAGCGCTCAGGTGCGTCTCAGGCGGTCGCGCCATGGTGGTGACCGGACCACCAGTCCTCGTCAGGCCGCGATGAAGACCGATGCCCAAGCGATCGAGCCCATGTCAGTCGGCGGCGATGCGATTGCCATCGACCCCGTCTGTGGGATGGGGGTCGATCGAGAGCCCTCCGCCCTCGACCAGGCCGGCCGGAGATGCTCGTCCAGGGATACGCGGTCGGTCGCGCGGGTCGTCCATGGCCCGCCGCCGCTCTGGGTGTCGACCACGTCCGTTTCCGGCCATCCCGCCTCTATTGCACAACGGCGCCGGCGAGCCCCGAGCGCATGAGCGCTCGATCGGCAGGACTGGCCGCGCTCGTCGCGGTCATCTGGGGGCTGTGCTTCGTCATCATTCAAGCGGCGTTGCCCAGCCCGGCCCCGCTCCTTCTGGCGGGTTTGCGCGCGTTGATCGGCGGTGCGGTGCTCGCTTCCTGGGTCGTCCTCAGCCGGTGGCCGGCCCGGCTCGGGCAGTCACGCGCAGGGTCGTTCCGCCCGGGCTCCTGGATACGGGGTCTGCCGTCGATGCGGCTCGTGATCCTCCTGGCTCTGGCGAACGCGGCCGTGGCGTTCGGCGCGATGTACCTTGCGGCCGGGCGGGCGGAGGCGGCGGTCGCGTCGATCCTGGCCGGCGGCCAACCGGTCGTGCTGGCGGCCGCGGGCTGGGCCTTCTTCGGGGAACGAACGTCGATGCGATCGGCGGCAGGTCTGATGATTGCCACGGCGGGCGTGGTCCTGGTCGCGACGACGAGCTCGGGCGCCACGAGTCCCGACGGCGTTGCCCTCGCCCTGCTCGCGACGGCGGCGCCGGCCGGCGGAACGATCGTCATGCGCCAGGTCGGGTCGAGTGTCGACGTGCTCACGACGACGAGTGTCCAGTTCCTGCTCGGTGGGGCCATCCTCCTCGGGGTCAGCGCCGCGCTCGAGCCATGGGCCACCCTGAGCTGGTCGCCGGCGACGATTATCGGGCTGTTCGTCCTCGGTGTTCTCGGTACGGGCATCGCCTACGTTGTCTGGTTCTGGCTGCTCAAGCAGGTCTCCCTGGTGGGCCTCGGGGCGGCGCTCTTCCTGGTTCCAGTGGTCGGCGTGGTTTCTGGAGTTCTGACCGGAAATCGCCCGCAGCCGATCGAGCTTGCCGGGATCGTGGCCATACTCGCGGGCATCGGGCTCGTGTCCGAGCCACGCGAGCGACCGCGGACGGCTGGGCTCCCGACTGCCGAGTGAGGCGTTTCGCCGTCAGCCATCGTCGGTCTGGTAATGGCGGAGCGTGATCAACGAGAGCCGAGGTTCGCCGCGCTAACGCTCTAGAAGGCCTACTTCGCCCGGGAGGGCGATCGGCGGGCGATCATCGGCTCGATCGCCTGGCTGCTCGCGATCGCCCGCCGGACCGTGATCGACGCCGCTCGTCGCGCCGGGCGGCGACTGCCCCAGGCGTTCGAGGACCACGAACCTGTCTGCAGGCGGTCACGGCACGTGCTAGAGCGCATCGGCCTGCAGGCGTGCTGCCTGTCGCCGTGCGACGACGCTGACCGCGATTGCAGCGAGCAAGCCGACGACGGCGATCGCGATCGACGTCTCCGTCCAGAACTGGTCGGGGAATAGCTGGCTGAGGCGCTGGGTTCGGGGGTCGAACGAGAAGTTGCCCTGCGGGAAGAACACGCGGTGGAACAGGAGGAACGCGGCGTCGAAGAAGAACACGAGCGCGATCCCTACGACGATTCCCGCGACGGTCAGCGCGGTCGATCCGCGCGCGATGGCACGCCAGAGCCACGGGCGTCGCCCGCTCGTCGCCAGCAGCACGGCCAGCACCGCGACCGCGGCCCCGAAGAGGATCGTGACCGGGAGGAGGACGTTGCGCACATCGACCATGTGCGAGCGCTCCGCGGCGTCGAGGACCGGCTGGCCGTCCACCGCGACGGCGAACTCCGGTGGGCCGACGAACAGGTCGGCGAGGATCGAGCCCGTGACAGCCCGGACCTGATTCGGTGTGTAGCCCGTGATCGCCGGCACGGCGGAGCGCTCCTGCTCGAACGCGATCCACAGCGGGTTGAAGAAGAGGGCGACCGCGACGCCGAGAATCGCGATCACGACAGACACGCTGGCGAGGACGGCAAGAGCGGCTGTCCAGCCGGGACGTGCGGCGCTGGTCACCTCGTCAGGACGCGAAGTGGCACGGCTCGAGGCCGCGAGCGCTCGTTGTTCGGCTCATCGCTCGTGCGGGGGCGGACCAGCCATCCCGCGCCGGCAGCCGGCGCGGCGGATCGCCGGCCCAGCCAACGTAGCGATGCGGCGTGTCCAAGAACGCGGCGTGACATCGCAGGCAACAGAAGTAAAAACGTCGGCCATCGGTCACCGCGCTCGCGACGGCCTCGTGGAATCCGATCTCCATCCCGCAGACCGGGTCCATCTTCAGGTCCAGCATCTTCAACGTCTCCAGGCGCGTTCCGCCCGGGAATCGTGGGTATATCGGCTGAGTTGCCGCTGAGACGGTGCTGAGACTGGGTGGTGTGCGGGCGCTCAGGCTGCGCGCCCGAGGCGCCCGCACGTGCGGAGTCAGTGGTGGCCGTGCTCGCCGTGGCCGCCGTGCTCCTCGGCCGGGTGACCGTAGCGGTGTGGATCGTTGACGAATGTGTCGTGACAGGCCTTGCTGCAGAAGTAGAACGTTCTGCCTTCGTGAACCTCGGTCGCTGCCGCATCCTCCGGCCGGATCTCCATCCCGCACACCGGGTCCTTGACCGTGTCAGCCATCGCGATGACCTCCTGACTGCTTGAGGGGTTGCCAGTCGGATCAGCCGGCAAGGCGCCGGCCGTCCGGTTCATCCCGAAACGGAATCGCCCATCCGCGAGCG
>VEOW01000176.1 GCA_012026785.1 Chloroflexota bacterium
CGATCGGGCAGCTGCAGTTCACCGACGGCCTCGTGGTTCGGTCGGCGCAAGAGGATGTGGCGCTGTACACGCCGACGTACGGGCTGTTCGAGCTACGGGCCCGCGCGGTCGCCGATCCCGCGAACATGGTTGCGCTGTGGATGATCGGGTATGGGGATATGCCCGAGCGCTCGGGCGAGATCCTGGTCTTCGAGATCTTCGGCCGGGACGTGACCACCACGACGGCGAGGATCGGGATGGGCGTTCGGCCATGGGCTGACCCGAGGCTGCGCGACACCTTCGAACAGGTCGAGCTGGCCATTGATGTCCGCGAGCCACACGACTACGCGGTCGAATGGACCCCGGAGGCGGTCGCCATCTACGTCGACGACCGCCTCGTGAAGGTCCAGGCCGAATCGCCCGACTATCCGATGCAGTTCATGCTCAACGTGTACGAGTTCCGCGACGGCGCGGCGCTGCCGTCCCCGCCCGAGGCGTACCCGAAGGCGTTCCGAGTCGACCGCTTCCGAGCTTGGCGAGCCGCACCGTCGGAGGTTCGGCGTGGACGGTGACGACGCCGTCGAGGCCGCGGCGGGTCCGAGCGGCGCTGGCGCCTGCCCTCACGCTGACTGGGCCGCGGCGATCGCCTACGCAACTGGCGCGTCATATCCGGCGATTCGCACGGCGCGGCTGGGTAGTCACGCTCGGTCGTCGGTCAGGTAACGGCCTCCTGCGTGGTAGGCACCGATTCGGTGGATACGACGCAGCCGGCGCGTAGGTGGGCACTGAAACGCCCAAGGAGGGCGATACGACGCAGCTCCTGCGTCAGGGATCGCAGCGCTGCGCGGCGAGGGCGGACCGGGTCAGCGCAGCAGGCGCGCCCGGATTTGCGACTCCTCGACGGCGTTGCCGCGGCGCCGCTCCACGCGGTAGGCGTGCTGACCGGGCAGCGACGCCACCGCCTCGCGCAGCTCGCGGTCCTCGAACAAGAGCCCGACGCCGTCATCGGAGGCGTAGCCGTCCGGCAGCGTCCCGGCGCCGACGAGCTCCTCGTACCGCGGCCGTCGCAGTGATTCGCTGTCGTAGTGGGGGCAGAACGAGCCCTTCAGGAAGCCGAGCCCGTCGCGGAGGGCCGCGAGGTCCAGCCCGAACGAATCGGTGACCGAGCCTTCGAACCAGCAGTTGGCGCCCGCAGACGACCCGGCCAGCACGACCCCCTGCTCCCAGGCCTTGCGCAGTGCCTTGTCCACGCCGTGGAGCCGCCAGATGGCGAGCATGTTGGCGGTGTTGCCGCCGCCGACGTAGACGAGATCCTGGTCGAGCAGGAAGCCCTCGACGTCTTCGACCGTTCGACCGAACAGCTCGAGATGGGTCGCCTCCGCGTGCTGGGCGAGCGTCGCATAGAAGTTGGCGATCTCGCCGGCGTTGTCGCCGCTCGCGGTGGGGATGAGGCAGACCCGCGGCCGGGCCTGGCCGGTCAGGTCGAGCAGGAAGCGGTGCAGCGGGCCGTCCGTCGAGCGGGCGCCGAACGAGGCGCCGCCGATCGCGAGGATGCGGGGAGTTCGAGCGGCCATCGCGGCTACAGCCGCACGCTCGGGGGGCGCTCCCGGTCGAACATGTGGACGGTGTCGACGAACCGGACGGTCTTGGTCTGGTAGGCCATGACCAGGGTGTGGGTTCGAGCGCCGCCGCCGAAGAACCGGACGCCTTCGAGCAGGTCGCCGCCGGTCACCCCGGTCGCGGCAAAGACGAGGTGCTCGCCCGAGGCGAGATCCTCGGTGTGGTAGATCCGGCCCTCGTCGCCATGGCCCATCCGCGCGCCGCGCGCCCGATCGTCGTCGTTGCGGTACCGGAAGCGGGCCTGGATCTCGCCGCCGAGGCAGCGCAGAGCCGCGGCGGTGATCACGCCCTCGGGGGCACCGCCGATGCCCATCACCGCATGGACGCCGGTGCCCTGGACGGCGCACGAGATCGCGGCCGACAGGTCGCCGTCGGTGATGAGCTTGATCCGGGCGCCGGTGCTTCGAACCTCGGCGATGAGGTCGGCGTGGCGCGGTCGGTCGAGGATGATGACCGTGATGTCCTGGACCTTGCGGCCGCGGGCCTCGGCGATGCGGCCGACGTTCTCGGCCGGCGGCCTGGTGATGTCGACGTGGCCGGCCGCCAGCGGCCCGACGCAGAGCTTCTCGAGGTAGGTGTCGGGGGCGTGGACGAGGCCGCCGCGCTCCGACGCCGCGAGGACGGTGATCGCGTTGGCCGAGCCGGTCGCGACGAGGTTCGTGCCCTCGAGCGGATCGACGGCGATGTCGATCTCGGGCGCGCCGTCGACCGCCGCCCCGACCTCCTCGCCGATGTACAGCATCGGCGCCTCGTCACGCTCGCCCTCGCCGATGACGATGGTGCCTCGCATCTCGACCTCGTCCATCGCCGCGCGCATCGCCTCGGTCGCGACCCGGTCGGCCTCGTGACGGTCGCCGCGGCCCATGCGCCGCGCCGAGGCGATCGCCGCGGCCTCGGTGACGTAGGCCATCTCGAGCGCCAGCAGCTTCTCGACGCTGCCGTGTCCCCGCGCGCTCAATGCCGGAAATGCCTTCGGCCGGTGAAGACCATCGCCAGATGATGGCGGTCCGCGACCTCGATGGCCATCTCGTCGCGGATCGAGCCGCCCGGCTGGATGATCGCCGTGATGCCGGCCTGGGCGGCGAGCTGGATGCCGTCGGGGAACGGGAAGTAGGCGTCGCTGGCCATGACCGCCAGCCGCGCCCGGTCGCCGGCCCGGCGAAGGGCGATCTCGACCGACACCTGGCGGCTGGCCTGGCCCGAGCCGATGCCGACCGTGGCGGCATGCTTGGCCAGGACGATCGCATTCGAACGCACGTGGCGGACCGCCCGCCAGGCGAAGAGCAGGTCGGTCAGCTCCTCGAGCGTTGGGCGACGCTTCGTGACGACCTGGAGCTGGCTGCCGTCGACGCCCAGCTGGTCGAGCGTCTCGACGAGCAGGCCCCCACCGACGCGCTTGAAGTCGAGCCGGGCAATGCCGTAGTCGCGCATCCCCTCGATCGGGTCGGGTGGGACGTGGAGGAGTTCGAGGTTCGGCTTCTGGCGGAGGATGCCGAGCGCCGCGTCGTCGTAGCCGGGCGCGATGACGGCCTCGTAAGAGTTGGCCGCGATGTGTCGAGCCGTCACGCCATCGAGGATGCGGTTCACGCCGACGATCGCACCGAAGGACGCGACCGGATCGGTTTCGAGGGCCTTTCGATAGGCCTCGACGAGCTCGTGGTTCGTCGCCAGCCCGACCGGGTCGGTGTGCTTGGTGATCACGACCGTCGGGGTCGTGTAGTCGGCCGCGATGCGGTACGCCGCATCGAGATCGAGGAGGTTGTTGAACGACGGCGTTGAGCCGTGCAGCTGGGCCGCGTCGGCGAGCGAGCCGGAGCGGTGCGTCGTCTCGCGGTAGAAGGCCCCGTTCTGGTGGGGGTTCTCGCCGTAGCGGAGGTCGCTGACCTTCTCGAGGACCATCGCCAGGCGGTTCGGGAAGGTCGTCCCGGAGAGCTGGTTGAGGTAGGCCGCGATCTCGGCGTGGTAGGCCGCCACGGTTCCGAAGGTCTCGGCGGCCAGCTTGGCTCGCAGCTCGGCGCTGACCATGCCGCGCTCCTTGAGCTCGGCGAGAACCTTCGGGTAGTGCTCGGGGCTCGGCACGGCCACGACGCCGGCAGCGTTTCGGGCGGCCGCGCCGAGGAGCGCGACGCCGGCGACATCGATCATCTCGATCGCCCGGTCGAGCCCGACGAGGCTGCGCCCGATCTCGGCCCCGAACGGCTTGACGTTGACGACGACGAGATCGATGAGGCCGATCTCCTGGGCCTTGAGCTCGTCGAGCTGCTCGGGGACGTCGCGCCGGGCGAGGATGCCGGCGTAGATCGCCGGATGGAACGTCTTGACTGCGCCGCCGAGGAGCTCCGGCAGGCCGGTCAGGTCGGAGACCGGCTTCGCCTCGATGCCGTCCTGGGCGAGGTGGTCGCGGGTGCCGTCGGTCGCGAACAGCTCGACGTCGAGGCTCTGGAGGCCTCGCGCGAACGCGACGATGCCGTCCCGCGTCGCGACCGACAGCAGCGCTCGCACCGCTTCCCTCCACGTGCCGAGTCCAAGTCGGATCCAGCTCGGGCCGCACCCACGGGCCGCGCCGTTCCCCCTGCGGCTCGGATCGCCGGGACGGGGCGGTTGCCGGGCGGACGGTGCGACGCCGCTTTGCCGCGGTCGAGTATACCCGGGGCCATGGCATACTCCGTCGGTGACCCTCTGGCCCTGGGACTACTTCTTCGTGTCCTTCAGCGACTTCTGGTTCCCGGATCTGTTCAACCCGATCTGGATCGCCGCGCTGGTCATGCTCGTCGTGGTGATCGTGCTGTACAACCTGCGGACGCGCGCCCTCCACCGCCACCGGCTTTACACCGACATGTGGGAGTGGCTGTTCTGGACCGGGCTGATCATGTCGACGCTGATCCTGGCCGGGGCGATCTTCCACTTCGACTTCATCGTCATGCTCCTGATCATCGGCGCGGGCCTGGGGACGATGCTCTGGGCCCGCTTCGTGAAGTACCCGCCGCTGTTCGAGGCGTACGAGCAGCAGCTCGCGCGGCAGCGCTACCTGGCCCGCTCGCGCGAGGCGCGGCCGGAGGCCACGATCCGGACGCGGGGGAACCGGCGCCGGAAGCGGCGCTAGGGCCGCGCCGCAGGCGCGTCCAGGCCCGTCGCAGGTCGCCGAGCATCCCGCAGGCCATCGCACCGTGGAGATTCGTCGCTTCGGAGTTGGCCACCGGCGGCCCGAAGGCCCACCCGGCAGCGTCGGCGTCCAGGGCCAGGTCATTCACTCCGATGCCCGGGCGGTGATCACCGAGCTCGCCTTCCGGCCGGGGGCGCAGATCGAGCCACACTCGAACCCCAACACCACCTGGTTCTGCGTCATCGAAGGCGGGGGCTTCGTGGTCGTCGGCGACGAGGAGCGGCGGGTCGCCGCCGGCGAGGCCGTGCTGTGGCCGGCGGGGGTTGCGCACGGGGCGCGGACGGAGCACGGCGCGATGCGGGCGTTCGTGGTCGAATTGGCAGGGCCAGACGATTCGCATCTGCGGGGGATCCTGGAGGGGATGGGTCGCCGGCTCGGACCGGGCGAGAGCGGGGCCGTGCCGCGAGGCGAGGGCAGCCTCGCGCCGCGGGGGGACGCGGTGGCCGAGTCCGACGCAGAGGCGGGCGAGCCGGCCTAGATTCGCTGCGCCCTACGGCGCAGGTGTCAGCTGAGCGTAGAAGCCGTCCACCCGCGCCTGCATGGTCGTCTTCAGTGTCTCGGGTGAGTACGCGGATCGATCTCCGCCCCACGCGCGCCCCGCGTCGAACGAGCGGGCCTGCACGAACTCTATGCGCGGGAACCGCCGCCGCTCGTACTCCTCGAGCGCGCGAACAAGGGACGTGCCTCGGGAGACGACCTCCGCCAGAACGACGGCGTCCTCGAGCGCCATCGAGCCTCCCTGGCCCATGAACGGCGTCGTGGCGTGAGCAGCGTCCCCGATCAGTACGACACCCTCACGATGCAACGGTTGTGCGGCGGGCACCTCCTCTACTGCCGTGTAGTGGAACAGCGTTGCCACGGCAAACAGCTCCGGGGCGCGACCTCGGAAGTCAGCAAACCGCTCGCGCATCAGCGTCGCCCAGGCCGTCGGTTCGTACCTGGCCTCAACGGGCTCCGGGGTGATACCGAACATGTACAGCTCGTCATTACTGATCGGCATGACGCCGAGACGAGCTCCCGGTCCGATCATCATGAGCTTGTGCTTCAGATCGGATGGGCGAGGACAGACGCACCGCCAGGCGCCGAAACCGGAGTAGCGCGGGTCGGCCCGATCCGGGAAGCACGTTGCCCGCAAGGACGACCGGATGCCGTCGGCGGCAACGACGAATTCGAATGATTCAGCGCGGCCATCGGTCGTCGTGACCTGAGTTGAGGATCCATCTGAACCCCCGACCAGAGTTTCCACGACCGTGCCGAATCGGACAGGGATGCCGAGGCGATCGATCGCCTCCGTCAGAATGGCGTGAAGAGCCACGCGTTTGATCCCGAGGATTGCCGGGACATCCGGCCCCGCGAGCCGCGGATAGCGG
Organism: Chloroflexota bacterium; assembly: GCA_012026785.1. Classification (GTDB taxonomy): domain Bacteria; phylum Chloroflexota; class Limnocylindria; order Limnocylindrales; family CSP1-4; genus UBA5189. The sequence goes on from VEOW01000176.1 coordinate 6,133, forward strand.
ACATCGGTGATGGGCCACCCGTCAAACGTCGAAACCGGCATCAGATCGTCCGGGATGCCAAAGCCCGCATTGAGGACCGGCTCGAGGATCCCAAGCCGATTGAGCATCCCCAGGCCATTCGACTGGAGGAACATCCCGGAACTCAACGGTGACCAGTCGGGCTGGGCCTCGACGATCTCGACCTCGAGCCCTGCACGCCGAAATGCGATTGCCGCAGCGAGTCCCGCGATGCCTCCGCCGACGACCAATGTCCGCACGACTCCTCCAATTTGACCATGAGAATTGTACGCGACTGCCCGGCTGGCGAATACCAAGGGAGCCATTTCGTGTACGGTTTGAGTGGCATGGGAGGGATCCGTCTGACGAACACACGTAGCCCGACGAGGGCAGAAACGCCGCAAGCCGAACAACGATCGCGCGGCGCCTTCGCGGCACTGAGCGCGGCCCACTTCTTGTCCTACGCCAGCTACAACGCGCTTACACCCGTCCTGGCGCTGTACCTGGTCGCCCAGGGCCACGATGCCGCATTCGTGGGGATCACGATCGCCGCCTTCAGTGTTACGTCCGTTATTGTCCGGCCACTCGCGGGCGCCATCGTTGACCGGGCGACCAAGCCGCGTGTGTACGCCGCTGGCGCGCTCGTCCTCGGGCTGGCCAGTTTGGGCTACCTGATCACCTCGGTCGCGGCCATCCTCGCGAGCCGAGTCGTTCAGGGGGGAGCCTGGGCGGTGCTCAATACAACCGCGCCAGCAATGGCCATCGAGCTCGCCCCGCCGTCTCAGCGCGGCCGGGCGATCGGCCTGCTCAACATGATTCGGAGCATCGCCCTGCCGGTGGCCCCTCCGGTCGCGCTTGGGCTGCTGTCCATCGCGGGGTTCCCGGCCGTGCTCGCGCTCACTGCCGCAGCCGGCGTGCTTGCGAGCGCCTTTATCTGGACCGTTCCTGCGGTTCCCAGTCCAGCGATGGCGTCGCGTCCATCCCTTCGTGCCCTGATCGAGCGGACCGCGTTGCTTCCCGCCGCCCTCGAGAGTCTCGTCTACATGACGGCGCCGCTGTACTTCGCCTTCCTGCCGCTGCGGGCCATCGAGCTCGGAATCGCCGAAGTCGGCGTGGTGTATCTGGCGGGGGGGATCACGATGGTCGTCGTCCAGCCTCTCGGGCGCCTGAGCGATCATTGGGGTCGCCTTCCGAGCACGGCGATTGGGTTCGCCGCGGCAAGCATTGGATTGGTTGTGTTCTCGGTGGCCACTGACCTGGTCGCGCTAACCGTCGCGGGCGTGTTGTGGGCCGCGGGCGCATCGTTTGTCGAGCCCGCGACGACGGCGATGGCAGTCGACCGTGCGCCCGCCGATCGGCGAGGCGCCGCGCTCGCTACCTACACCTCCGCCTTCCAGGTTGGGAATGCGGTCGGCGCGACCGCATGGGGGACGGTGATCGCGATGTTCGGCTTCGCTCCTGCTTTCGGGCTCGGATCGGCCGTGGCCGCGGTCGGGCTCGTGACCGTGGGCAGCATCTTCGTGCGAGACGCTCGCATGCGTGCAGCCCGCGAGGCGACGTCATGAGTCGCGCGACTGCCCGCCCGATCCGCGTTGGGTTGGGGGGCCTGGGGCTTGGCAGCGCCCTCACGGTGCCGTACATCGCGAGCGATGCGCGGTACCGAATTGTCGCCGCGGCCGATCCACGGAAGGAAGCCCGTGACGCGTTCGTGGCTGCGTTGGGCGGCCGGACCTATTCGGACGTCGAGGCGCTCAGCGGGGACCGCGATGTGGAGCTGGTGTACGTCTCCACGCCGCACTTCATGCATCGCGAGCACGCCATCGCGCTCGTCGAGGCGAAGCGCCACGTCCTCGTCGAAAAACCGCTCGCCAGAACAGCCGACGATGCCGCGGCGATCGTCGATGCCGCACGCCGCAACGGCGTCTGGGCGCTGTACGGGCACACGCACGCGTTCGATCCGGTCATCCAGCGGATGGCAGACATCGTTCGGTCCGGCGAGCTCGGGCGCCTGGGGACGATCCAGACGTTCAACTACAACGACCTGTTGTATCGGCCTCGGGCAGAGTGGGAGCTCGACCCGATCGTGTCCGGTGGGAGCCCGTTCATCATGGGTGCGCACCAGATCGACATCGTCCGGTGGATCGCGGGATCACCGATCAAGCGGGTCATGGGCTGGTCCGCGGCCCTCGACGAGGAACGGCCGATGCCGGCGACGCACGCAGCAATGGTGGAGTTCGAGAACGGCGCCGCTGGGTCTCTCCTGCTGAGTGGGTACGCCCACTTCGACTCGGCGCGATGGCTCGGCTGGCGCGCTGAGAGCGGCGACCCACGCCCCCGTACCAGCCATCGTGACACCCTTGCCGGGTACCAAGCCCGGCGGGAGGGCGTAGCCGACGAGGACAACGCCCGCGACGCGAGGCGTATCGGCGTCCAGCCGCTTCAGACCGTTCCGCAGCTTGTCGGCCACGAGACGTTCGGGGTCACGGTCGTCAGTTGTTTGGGCGGAGACCTACGGCAGACCCGCTCCGGCCTGCTGATCGACGAAGGTCTACGGACGCGGCGCATCACGATCCCGGTTCAGTCGGGTCGAGACGTCATGCTCGATGCCGTCCATAGAGCCTTGCGGGAGGAACGGGAGCCTGCCATCGACGCCGAGTGGGCGGTCGAGACCGTGCGGATCGCCCAGATCATTGAGCGACGAGGGTTCGAAGCCCGAGATCCTGAGGCAAGCGGACCTTGGAATTCGCCCGCCTGATCAGGCCGCCCGTGCCGGTGCCGCGGCTCGAACGCGACCCCAGCCGAGCTTGAGGATCACGAGCGCCACCACGGCGCAGCCGGCGGCACCGGCCAGCGCCGCCTCGAACCCCGCGGTAGCGATAACGAACCCCCACGTTAGCGCGCCGCCCGCATTGCCGACCTGGAAGGCTGCCGTGTACGTTGCCATCGCGGCCCCGCGACGATCCGGCGGGGCCATGTCGAGGGCCAGGGCCGTGGATGCAGGTTCGACGAGGCCCACGCCGGCTGACCAGATCGCGCCACCGAGCACCAGCAGGGGCAGGTCACCTGCCGCGAAGACGAGGACCAGGCCGGTGGCGACTCCGGCCAAGCCGATGGCCATGTTGGGTCCCCGCCCCACGCGATCCGAGATGCGCGCGAGCGGCTGCACCAGGATGAGCACGATGCCCGATATGAGGTAGTACACGGGGACGCCTTCGATCCCGCGGTCCACCACGAGCAGCACGATGAAGCTCTGCACGAGCGGGTTGCCCGCGTACACGAGGGCAAGGATGGCCGCGGGGATGATCGAGCTGGCATCGAGGGACGCCATCGATCCACCGCGTCGGACGACGGGCCCGTTGCGCCGTGTCAGTACCGTCGCGATCACGAGCGCGATGGCCCCGATTCCTGCCGCCGCGGCGAAGGTCATCTCGTATCCCAAGGCACCGAGTAACAACAGGCCGAAGGCAGGGGCGATCGCCGCCGCCAGCGCCTTGGAGAGACTGAGCCATCCCATCGCCTCGCCTCGTCGCAGCGGCGGCGCCACCTCCGCAGCCAGCGTAGTGCCCGCTGTGTTGACGGCAGCCCAGCCGATGCCGTGAGCCATCCGCGCAATGAGCAATCCGATCAGGGACGGCACGACGTAGACGAGCGAGGCCAGGGTCAGAAGACCGGCACCTATCGCCAAGATGAGGCCGCTGCCGCGACGGTCGACGGCCGAGCCCATGAAGGGTCGAGCGAGGACCGATGCGCCGCTGAAGGCGGCGATCGTGACGCCGACGAACGCCGCGGTCTCACCCAGCCGCGTGATCTGCAGCGGCAGGACCGGGTTGAGCATCATGTAGTTGGTAAACGTAGCCAAGCTCGTCAGGCAGACGAGCGCGAACGGCACGGTCCAGACCGCCGGGGGTGACGTCGCGGCGGTACGCGTGGAAATGCTGGTCTCCTCTTGTCGGCGTGAGCCGCCGGCGGTGTGCCGGGAGCGGTTAGCGACGGTGGTGGCTGCGCACCGACAGCCCGCGGCTCACGAGGCCGGTGTGCGTTAAGTGCTGTTCTGTAGTCTAGTCCAACAGACACGCTATCAGTGAGACCATGTCTTGTATACACTCTCGCAAGTCAGGCGCAGCGCCCGGATTTCCAGCAGCGGACCGGAGCGCGGGCTTGAGGCCGACTGAAGAAGGGTAATGACGCCGGCACGGAGGCCACGTCCCGTCAAGTGGTGGAAATCGACTTCCAGCTCGACCTGCTCCTAGACGGCGGCGCCCTCCTTGAGCAGTTCCCCGAGGGTCGGGTTGGCGA
>VEOW01000178.1 GCA_012026785.1 Chloroflexota bacterium
AGGCACGGCCGGGGTCCTCGGCGCGATGCCGGTGCCCGGGATGGTGTCAGTGCCGCCCGTCGGCGTAGGCGCGGCCGGTGTCCTCGGCGCGATGCCGGTCCCGGGGATCGTCTCGGAACCGCCTGTCGTCGGTGAAGGCTTCCCGGTCGGAGTTGGCTTCGATGGCGTGGGGGGTGGCTTTGCGAAGGAGCCCACAAGCGCGCCCGTTGCGCCGGCGAGCGGATCCTGGCCGGTCACGGCCGCGACCCCGGCTCCAGCCGTCGTCTGCGCGAGTTTTCCGGTGAAGCCTTGGCCCAGCGGCGAGGTGGCTTTGCCAGTGCCCCAGCCGAGGCCGCCACCCATGGCGCCCTCGGTGAATGACCCGCCACCGAGCGTGGACTGCGTTCCGCCCACGACGATCGATGCGGAGTACTCACCGAACGCCTCTGAGGTGCCGAGAGTTCGCGAGATGCCACCACCCGCGCTCCTCGTGACCGCGGGCGCGACGGCGCTGGCCCCGATCACCGCACCTTGTCTTCCGGCGCTCAGCACCTTGCCCGCGTCGTACTCGCCGGTGTACACCTGCCGGCCGGTTTCGCCGAGCATCGCGCCGCCGGCGCCGCTGGCGACAGCGGTCCCGCCCACGGCCCAGGCAGCGGCGCCCCCCGCGAGCGCCGCCTCACCAGCGATCGGGACGAGGGAGACGAGCGCGACCTGGACGACCTGCATCGTCGTCGCCAGCCGGCGGTAGCCCTTGTCGAGGTCCATGTCGTATTCGTGCTCGGCCTTCACGCGGGCCTCGACTCCCGGCTTCTCCCGGATGATGATCTTGAAGGCCTCGACGAACTGGCCGGCCTCCACGAGTGGCTTGATGCTCTTGTCCCGCAGCAGGAACAGCCGTCGGACCTCGGTCGAAAAGTCCCCGGGATCGTCGGCGCCGCCCATGAACCCGAGAACCCGGCGTTTGAACTTCGAAGTGCCGCGCTTGATGTTCTCGTAGTCGATCTGGGCGCCAACGAGGGCGCTGACCAGGCTCTGCATGTACTGCGTGAGTGCCTGTGCGGCGGCCGCCCGAAGACCCAGCGCCTGGTCCTCCCGGATCCGCATCACCGTCGGGCCGTTCCTGATGATCCACTCGCCCGGATGCTCCTGCGATGGCGAAAGCCCGTGCTGGATGACGCGGAGGCCGTTCTCGACGTCCTCGATCGAGATCGCCTCCTGCATCGCCGCGACGGCGGCCTTGCCACCAACAGCCTCGGCCACCTTCTTGCGTGTCTTGACGTCCCCGACGGCTCTCTGCTTGGACAGCAGCCCCTGCAGGTTCTCCTGGTGGACCGCGCTGTAGTGCTGGGCGAGCTTCGCTGCCACCTCGTCCATCAGCTTCAGGAGTGGGCCGATGTCGATCTCGCCCTCGCCGAATGTCGCGGCACGCTGGAGCACGTAGCGGAGCTCGCCCTCGATCGAGCGCCACTGCTGGAGCGCCTTGAAGGCCGAGCCGGGGGCCTCCGAGTGAGCGGCCAGCAAGGTGCTGCGAAGCTTCTCGAGCAGGGTCTTGTGCCGGCCGATGAGATGACGGCCGAGCTGGACCTTGGCGATGAGATCGCGATGCTTCTGGTTCAGCTCACGGAGGCTGGCCGAGACTTCGACATCCTTCCGGCCCGGGACCTCTTCGCGCTGGAGGCCGATGTAGCCCTCCCGGAGCCTGGTGCCCTCCCACAGCAGGTCGCGCACCGCGCGGAGAACGTCGTTGTAGCTGTCGACGCTCTCTTCCTCGGGGACGTCCGCCCGTCGACGCGTCCGTCCGAGGCGCTTGTTGATCATGGCGATCTGGTCCGACACGGCCGCGAGGGCATCCGTGGGCAGGCCCAGGGTTCGCGCCTCCTCCACCGCGGCGAGCAGCTTGGCGGAGAGGTAGCGCCATCCCGCGGAGGCCTTCTTGCGGTTGTCCGGATCCTTCTCCACGGCTTGGCTGAGGGTCCTTCGAACGCCCCACAGGAGAGACCGGTGAGCGCTGTTGAGGTCCTTGCCGAACTTCACCTGGCCGAGACCCGCCCCGCCCTTGTTGATGTACGCCGCGGCGAGGTCCTGGAAGGCATTCAACAGGTCGACATAGGAGTCCACCGAGCGGGTTGGCGTCGCCGCTTTGGCCGGTCGCGCCGGCGCACGCTGGATCCCCGACCGATCGGATCCGAGCAGGCGGCCGACCGCGCCGTTGCCGGCGGCCGACTGAAGGGCGTTGACCTGCGGGGGTCGAAGACGATGGATCCGTCCGGCCGGCGTCCAGCCGGGCAGGATCGCGGCATCCCCGACCGAGGCGGAGGTCGTTGCTGCGACCGCGCCCGGCGCGTCGGGCTTCCGCTCGCTCGATCGCGCGGGCGTGGCCTCCGCCGTCACTGGACCGAGCTGCCGGCCAGCAGCTCGTGGTATGGCCCGAACTCGGCCTCGACGGTCAGGCGACCCAGCTTGCGATACTCCCGCTCGGTCCCTCGAATGAGGTCCGCCATGCTGACCGGGCCCTCGGCGTCGGCAGCAAGGAACGCGGCGGTCAGGCAGATGTTGCGGATGTTCCCGCCCGAGAGACGGAAGCGACGGGCCATGAACTCGAGATCGAGGTCCTGGGCCTGCGGGAGGCGCTCCGGGAGGTGCATTCGCCAGAGTGCCGCCCGGGCGTCCGTCTCCGGCATCGGGAAGTCGACGATGACGTCGATCCGTCGGGTGAAGGCCTCGTCGAGATTGGCCCGCAGGTTGGTGGTCAGGACGGCGAGGCCGTCGAATCGCTCCATGCGCTGCAGGAGATAGGCGACCTCGACGTTGGCATAGCGGTCACGAGCGTCTCGGACCTCGGAGCGCTTGCCGAAGATCGCGTCGGCCTCGTCGAACAGCAGGACCCCGTTCACCCGGTCGGCCTCGGCGAAGATCCGATCGAGGTTCTTCTCGGTCTCGCCAATGTACTTGTCGATCACCGTCGAGAGATCGATGACGTACAGGTCGAGACCGAGGTGGGCGGCGACGACCTCCGCGGCCAGGGTCTTGCCGGTGCCCGACTCGCCGGCGAAGAGGGCGGTGATCCCGCGCCCTCGCGACGACCGTCCGCCGATGCCCCAGTCGTCGAGGACGTGATCTCGATGACGGGCACGGATCGCAAGCTCCTCCAGCTGCTCGCGGACG
>VEOW01000231.1 GCA_012026785.1 Chloroflexota bacterium
CAGAATTCGTACGTTGTTTCCCAGATCGAACGCCGGATCCGACCGCCACACCGACACCCACGCCCGATCCGACCCCCACACTGGATCCGACCCCGGCTCCGACGCCAGATCCAACGCCGACAGCGGTGGCGACGCCGTCGCCGGCCCCGGATCCAACGCCAACGCCGACTCCAGACCCGACGGAAACGCCGGCCCCGGCGCCGACGCCGGACCCGACACCCACGGCAGCCCCATCCTCGAGCGCCGATCCGCCGCCGACAGCCACGCCTGAGCCTTCGAGCATCCCGGTTCCGGCGGCTGGCACCAACTCCGGGTCCACCGGCAACACCGGCGGCGGATCGACACCACCGCGGTCCGGCGTCCAGCCCGCGCCTTCCGTGACGAGCCCGCCAAACCTCTTCAACGAAGTCCTGGGCGTCGTCGCCCAGCAGGTTCGAACGACGGTCCAGCCCGAGGCGGCCGCGGTCGTGGCGACGACCTTCAGTTTCCCGCTGGCGCTTGCGATCCTGGTCGTGATCTTCCTGCTCGTCCAGGCGCGCTTGGACAGCCGCGATCCGAAGCTGCGCTTTGCACCCAGGAGCGCGGGAGATATCTACATCCCGTTCCAGGAGGACAATCGATGACCAGCCCCCTGGCCGACAGGCTCGAGTACACCGCCCTGGGTGACCGAATGGGGTTGCTGCTGGCCATGCGGGCCGCGGTCACGGCGCTGGTAGTGGCCTGGGGCGCCTGGCGACCCGAGCTGCTGGTCATGCCCCTCGCATCGTTGACCATGATGTCGGGGACGTACCTGGCGATCTCGCTGACCGGTGAGCTGGTCCGCCGCTGGTTCCCTCGACGGAGCTTCCTGGTGCTGTCGTCCACGCTCCTGGTCGACGGAATCTTCCTCGCCGCGGCGATGTACGCCACCGGCGGCACGCAGAGCCCGATCCGGTTCCTGATCTACCTGCATCTCGTCGCCGTGTCGTTGCTTGCTTCGTACCGGACGGGGCTGAAGGTCGCGCTGTGGCACTCGCTGCTGCTGTTCGTCGTGCTGTACGCGCAGGCCGCGCAGCTCCTGCCGCCGCTCGATGTCCTGCCCGGGCGCGAGATCGAGTTCGAGCGCATGCCAGTTCTCAATGTCACGTCGTTCTGGCTGTTTGCGCTGGCGACCTCGGTCTTCTCGGCGATGAACGAGCGGGAGCTTCGAAACCGGCGGGCGGACCTCCAATCGCTCGTCGACATCGGCGCCCGGCTCGACGCCGTCACCGACCCGGTCCTGCAGTCACGCCTGCTGGTCGATGGCCTGATCGAGCGATTCGGCTTCGAGCGAGTCCTCGTGATCGGCGCCAGCGAGGGCCGCGCGGTCGTGCTGGCCTCGCGCGGCACGCCGGCCCTCCCGAGCACGGCGTCGGTCCCCGACCACCTCATCGAGCGCGCCTGGACGGAGCGCGAGCTGCTACCGATCGGACGCTTCGATCCGGCCCGCAACCCCCTGCTGGCCACGGCGTTTCCCCAACACCGCAACGTCCTCATCGCGCCGATGGTCGCCGACGGGCGGGCGATGGGGGCAATCGTCGTCGGCCACCAGCGCCGCGGCGGCCTCGGCGTCGAGCGCCGGATCGCCAATGTCCTCGGTCAGCTCGGGTCCATCGCGGCCCTGAACCTCCGAAACGCCGTCCTGCTGCAGCACGTCCAGGACCTCGCGGAACGCGACTCCCTGACCGGTGCCGCCAACCGCCGCATGTTCCAGATCACGCTGGAGGAAGTCCTGGAGTCGTGGCGACCGCTGCCGGGCGACCTCGAACGCAGCGTCATCGCCGTCCTGTTCGTCGACCTCGACGACTTCAAGGTCGTGAACGACTCGCTCGGGCATGCTGCTGGCGATGCCCTGCTGGTCAGCGTGACCGAGCGGATCCGCAGGTCCGTTCGCGAAACCGACCTCGTCGCTCGTCTCGGCGGCGATGAGTTCGCGATCCTGACCCACGATGCCCCTGACCTGCGGCGATCGGTGGCCATGGCCGAGCGCCTGGTGCGCGAGCTCAAGACGCCGTACCTGATCGACGGCACCCAGATCGTCACGACGGTCAGCATCGGGATCGCCAGCTCCCGCCACGCGGCCGAGTCGGCTTCCGATGTGGTCCGGAACGCCGACCTGGCGATGTACATGGCCAAGGCCAACGGCAAGGCGGGCTTCGCGATCTTCGATCCGGGCATGCATCACGTCATCCGGGAGCGCCATGAGCTGGCGAGCCAGCTCCTCAACGCCGTCGAGCTTGGCCAACTGCGCGTCATGTACCAGCCGATCGCGAGGTTGGGCACTGGTCGCCCGGAGGGCGTCGAAGCCCTCGTCCGCTGGGATCATCCCGAGCGCGGCCTCATCGCGCCCGGCGACTTCATCGAGCTCGCCGAGGAGAACGGCGCCATCCTGCCCATCGGCCGCTGGGTGCTCGGTCAGGCGTGTCGTGAGGCCCTGGGTTGGGGAACCGGCAAGAGCGCGCCGTTCCTGTGCGTCAACGTGTCCGCTCGCGAGATCCAGCAGCCGGACTTCGTCGATTCGGTGGCCGCGACGCTCGCCGACGTCGGCTTCGAGCCCACCCGCCTGTCGCTCGAGATCACCGAGACGGCCCTCCTGCAGCGAACGCCAACGACCATTCGAACGCTCGAATCGCTCCGGGCCCTCGGCGTCCGGATCGTCATCGACGACTTCGGGACCGGCTACTTCTCGCTGAGCCACCTCCGCCAGTTCCCGGTCGACACCCTGAAGATCGCGGCGGAATTCGTCCAGGCGGCACCCGACGATGCCAAGTCGGCGGCCCTCGCGAGCGCCATCGTGGCGATGGGCAAATCGCTCGGGATCAGCACGGTGGCCGAAGGGATCGAGACGGCCGAGCAGGCGGCTCGAATGCGCGAGCTCGGCTGCACCTACAGCCAGGGCTTCTACTTCGCCCGACCGCTCGATGCCATCGAGGCGTGGCTGCCGTCGAAGAGGCGGTCGAACCGGGCGGCGAAGGCCGGGACAGGCGCACCGCGGCGAGCCTCCCAGGCCCGCCACCGCCCGCTGGGCGTGCAGCCGGCCTGACCCTTCCGCCCCCGTTTGCACCGCACCCCACCAGCACCGGGACCTTCGGGTCATGGTGGTCCCAGGACCCCGTCCCGGCCGGCGTTGCATGCCGGAAACGGGCTACCCGGAGGCGCCTTCGGGTGGTACTTGTGACCCCCTTACCGTCATGGGTCGAAGGGCCTAGCGTCATCTCGGCCGATCGTACTGATCGGGTCCCAGGAGGCGGTCGCCCGGGGGCTGACCGCCAGCCTGGGAAGCATCCGAGAAGCCCCAGGGGAGTGGACCAGACAGATGACGGGTACCGCCCGCCGCCGACGTGACGTCAAGCGTCGCCTCACCGCTGCACTCATCGGTGCCGCGCTCATCGCGGCCATGCCAGCCCAACTTGCCCTCGCTGCCGCTCCGAAGGCCGCTCTCGACTTCGGCCCGGAGTTGACCACCACCGTCGTCGGCACGCCGGTCACGGTGACCGTGACCGCGAGCGACGGCAAGGGCAACGCCTGGGCGAATCACGCCGCGCGCGTGTACTTCGTCAGCGGTCCCAACGATCCGGGCGGCTCGGGCAGCACCCCCGACCTGACCTGCACGACCGACGAGGCCGGGTCGTGCTCCGTGACCTATACGCCGGCGGTCGCCGGGACCGATGTCCTGTGCGCCGTGACGTCCGCATCGCCGCATCTCTGCAGCGAGGCAATCACGGCTCCCGAGCTCGAGGACGAGGTCGACCTCGTCGAGGTCGTCGTGACCGACGCGCCTGCCCCCGCCGATGAGACAGATTCCGACACCGATACGACTGACCCCGAGTCGGACACGACGCAGGAGTCGACGGACGAGGACCCGGACCCGAACCCGGACCAGGACGAGGACACCGACTCGAACGACGAGGCCGACCAGGACCAGGATTCGAACGAGAGCTCGGACAGCGATACGAACACCGACGAGACCTCGGATTCCGATCAGGACACCGACGCCGAGCCGAGCTCGGACCCTGGCGACGAAGCTGATCAGACCCAGGACCAGGACAGCGACTCGAACGAGAACGCGGACAGCGATACGGACACCGACGAGGCCGACTCGAACTCGAACGACGAGGCCGACGCTGACCAGGACCAGGACTCGAACGACAACGCCGACAGCGATACGGACACCGACGAGTCCTCGAATGCCGATCAGATCACCGAACCCGAACCGAACTCGGATTCGAGTGACGAAGCCGATCAGAACCAGGACCAGGACACCGACTCAAACGAGAACGCCGACAGCGACACGGACACCGACGAGGTTACCGACTCGAACGACGAGGCCGACCAGGACCAGGACTCGAACGACAACGCCGAGGCCGACCAGGACCAGGACACCAACCAGGACACCGGCGCCGAATCGCCGTCGAGCGACGACTCGAGCTCAGATCAGGACAAGCCGTCGAAGGGCGGCGCCAAGCCTGATCGCGACGAGCCCGCTGACGCCCCGGCCGACGATGACGACGACCCCGGCTTCGACCAGGACGTCGCCGCCGAGGTCGCCGCGGGGGCGCCCACGCTGCCGCCGACGGGCCCGACCGAGGGCAATCCGGTGACGGCAGTCGCCCAGCCCGACGAGGTCGAGACGACCGACAGCCAGGGTTCGAACCCGACCGACGTCCAGGTCGGCGCGACCCTCCCGGCACCCACCACCGGCGCCGATCCGGCCTGGCTGCTGCTGCTGGCGAGCCTCGCGGGGCTCCTGCTGCTCGTGGTCGGGCGCCGTCGGCGCCGCCGGGACGAGGTTGAGTCGCCCGTCAGCTGACGGCCTCGAGGTGGCCGCTGGCCACGTCATAGACCAATCCGTGCACGGGCACCTGGAGCAAGGCCGGGTGCCCGCGCAGGATTCTCACCTGGTCGCGGACCATCTCCTGTAGGTCGTCGAACGCCCCGAACGCCAGCTCCACGGCGTGCCCGGTGGAGGCGGCGACGCGATCCGCCAGCTCCCGCTCATCCGCGCCGTCTAGGCCGCAGCCGGTGTGGCCGATGACGAGGATCTCGCGGGTCCCGAGCAGCTGCTGGCTGATCACGAGGGACCGGACCGCGTCCGGGCTGGCCAGCCCGCCGGCGTTCCGGATGATGTGGGCGTCACCGACCCGCAGCCCGAGGGCATCCTCGACGTCGATCCGAGCGTCCATGCAGGTCAGGATCGCGATCCCCGTCAACGGCGCAGCGGTCAGGGCCGATCGATCGAAGGCCTCGGCGTAGCGGGCGTTCTCGTCGAGGATCCGCTCGAACTCGGAGCTCATCGGCGCGGGCTGTCGGGGTGATCAGGCGCTGGCGGCTGGGCCGCCTCCACCGCGATAGCGATCGATGATCTGACCGATCGTCAGCTGGCCATAGTCGCGTGCCAGCCGATCCCGGGCGACGCGCCACATCGTGCGCAGCGGCCGAGGCCCGGAGCGATCGAGGTCGGCGAGGCGGATCTCGGCGAAGCGCTGGATCCCGGGAACCTGGAGGAGGTCGTCGGCCAGCGCGCCGGCGGCCTGTTCGAGCGTCGAATCGCGGCCGAGGCCAGCCGACGCCGGCCGTGCCCGGCCCGAGGCGGGCGCCGCCGTTGCCGGGGACTCGACCGTCGCCCGCTCGACGGCTGCCTGCGCCCGTCGGGTGGACCGCTCGAGTGCCTCGACCGCGCCCCGGACGGACTCCGCTGGCTCGGCTGCCGGGATCGCTGGTCCGGGAGCGGCCGGAGAGGCGTCCGGCGCCGCCCGCGCCCCGTCCGGCGCAGCCGTCGCGGCCGCGCCGTTGGCCGCCCTGGCCGACGCCACCGACGGCGGCTCACGTCGTGGCCGCGGGGACCGCTCGCTGCCGGCACTGCCGCCGCCTGGGCCAGGGCTGCTGGCGCCGCCACCCCCACCGCCGGTGCCGCCAACGGGCGCCGGGGCACCGTTGCCACCGTAGCGGCTGCTCATCGACTGCCCGATCAGGCCCGGCACGTCGATGCCGGTGAGGCCCTTCACCGCGGTGCTCGCCTCGGCGACCGTCCTGGTCGTGTTCTTGACGAGCTCCGATGCGCCATCGGACGAGAGCACCGTGAGATTGTCGATGCGGCCCATCGGCTCGGCGGCGGCCCGGACGATCTCGGGCAGCATGGACAGGACCGTCTGGATGACGGCCGCCTCGTTGAACTGCCGGTAGGCCTCGGCCCGGAGCGCGAGGGCCTTGGCCTCGGCCTCGCCCTTGGTGAACGTGATGCCGGCCTCGGCGTTGCCCTCGAGGGTCGTCTGCTTGGCCGTCGCCTCGGCGTTGACCTCGGTGACCCGCGCCTGGGCCTCGCCCTTCATGACCTGGATGTTGGCCTCGGCCTGCCCGGCGAGCCTGACCCGCTCGGCGTCCGCCTGGGCGGCGGCGATCCGGGCGAGCTTGTCGCCCTCGGCCCGCTTGACCTGGGCCGCGGCATCGGCCTCGGCGGGGCGGATCGTGGCCGCGATCAGTTCCTTCTGCTTGCGATCGGCCTCCAGCTGCGCCAGCTCGGTCTGCTTTCGAACGACCTCCTGGGTCGCCTCGGCCTGGGCCAGCGGGCCGGCCTGGGCCGCCTTGGCCTGGGCCGATTCGGTCACCGCCTCGACGTCGGCCGCTCGCAGCGCGACGTCGCGCTGGGCGTTCAGCTTGATCTGCTGGGCCTCGGCCTCCCGGACGGCCGCCTCCTGGTCGGCCTGGGCCTTGGCCATTCGAGCGTCGCGCTCCCGGCGGGCCGTCTCCTGCTGGCCGATGAGGTCCATGTAGCCGACCTCGTCGCGGATCGCCTGGATCGTGAAGTTGTCGATCGTCAGGCCCGACGTGGCGAGGTCACCGCGGGCCGCGCTCTGGACCTCCTGCTGGAACTTCGCCCGGTCGTAGTTGAGCTCCTCGACGGTCAGCGTGCCGACGATCGAGCGAAGGGAACCCTCGAGGACGTTCTTGACGATCGAATCGATCTGGTCCTCGCGCTCGAGGAAGCGCGCGGCGGCCGCCCGGAGCGACTCCTCGTCGCCGCCGATCTTGAGCGTCGCCACGCCCTGGACCGCGACCTTGATGCCCTGCTTGGTGACCGCGTCCGACAGTCCCACCGCGACCTGGCGGGCGGACAGGTGGAGGCGACCGACCTTGTTGATGAGCGGCAGGACGATGACGCCCTGGCCTCGGACGACCTTGAGCCCCACGGTGCCGGCCGGGCCCCGCTCCCGACGGCCGCTGACGATGAGTGCCTCGTTCGCCCCGGCGACCTTGTAGCGGGTGCCCATGTAGGCCACGACCAGCACGAGGACGACGACGATCAGCAGGACGGGGATCACGCCGCCGCCGACGAACTGCAGGATGTCAGGCATGGGTCTCTTCTCCCTGGGGCGCTTCCTGTGCCGGCGGTGGCGCCGCCGGAGTCGCGTTGGATGACGTGCCACGCTCCACCACCACGCCCATGCCGGCGACGCCAACGACGCGCACCAGCGTGCCGGCGGGGAGGTCCTCGGTGGCGGTCGCCGACAGCTCGTGGGTCTGGCCCTCGGCCCGGATGTAGACCGTGCCGAGTCGTCCGGCCGGGATGGCCACGCTCACCGAGCCCTCGTGGCCGACGAGGTCGGCGATGGCGAACGGCCGGCTGCCCTCGGCTCGCCGGAGGGCCGTGAACATTCCGAGCGCGACGGCGAACCCCGCGACCCCGAAGCCGACGCCGACGATCGCGGCCTGGCCGCCGTGGAGGTCGAGCACCTGGGTGGCGAAGATGCCGCCGACGCCGAACATCGCGATGAAGGCCAGCAGGGGCGGCATGAGCGACACGCCGCCGATCGAGAAGTCGAGGTGCAGCGCGTCGAGGATGCCGCCGAGGATGTCGTCGAGCAGGACCGTGACCAGCAGCAGGCCTCCGCCAACAAGGGCGGCGATGACGAAGACGAGGTCCTCGATCGGGATCGTGATGGTCGGCAACGCTGTCCCCTCCGCCCCCGGCCCGCGATCACCAGCCCTGACGCGTCGAGCGACCCCTCGTCACGATCGGCGGCAGCCGGGACCCGAGGATACGACGGTCGAGGGCGGCTGCGAAGGCTGAATCGAACGTCGGTCGGCAGTTCGAACGGTGGACGTTCGAACGGTCGAGGTTGGAAGTTGGACCTCAGCCTCCGAACAGGACGGTCAGCCAGACGTCCAGCGGGCGATCCGTGGCACTCGCGGAGCCGAGTCGGGCCGCCGCTGAACCAGGGGCGTCCGGTGCCAGCGACGGCGCGTCGCCCGCGAGGGCGAACGGGATCTCATTCCGGCTGCCGAGGCCGACGGCCCGCCCCTGCTGCAGGATGTAGTTCCGGTCCTGGACCCGCGACAGGTCAGCCTCCAGGAGGGCGATCTCCTCCCGCAGCGCCGCGTTGGCGTCCCGGAGCTGCTCGGCCCGCGTCGTCGCCGCGCTGGCCTCGCCGACCTGGCGAGCAAACGAGACGGCGAGCCAGGCCGCGAGCAGGACGCCGGCGACCGTGAAGACGCGCCGCCGCGAGAGCGATGGCATCGGCAGGCTCGACGGGTCGATCGACGGCGCGTGGTCCGGGTCCTGCTGCGGCCGAGGGTTGGCCGGGCTCGGCAGCTCGAGCGGACGACGCGAGCTGTCGGGCGGAGCCCGTCTCGTCCCCTCCTCGCCCTGGCGCAGGAACGCCGGAACGGCCGCCAGGTCCCGCCTGGGCGGCTCGGGGCGACCCTCGCGGCTCGCGTTGGGGGCGGGCATCTCGCCGAGCGTAGCTACGCGGTCTGGCGGCTGTCAACAACGCTCGCGAACGGTCGGGCTGTGACAGTCAAGGTGGCACACCGCGGCGCGACCCTGCCGCTACACTCGCCTGAAATCGAACACCCGTTCTATGCCGGAGGGATCGGCCATGCGCACCTACGCACCGGCCAGCACCGAGACGGTGCTGCAGCGCCTGCTCGAGGAGCCGTCACTGGCCAGCGGCGTCGTGCACCACGCCCGGCTGCCGGCTCGGGAGGCCCGGACCGAGCCCTTTCCCGATTGGCTGGACCCTCGAATTGCCCGCGGCCTGGAAGCGCGTGGCATCACGTCGCTGTACGCCCACCAGGCGGAGGCCATCTCGGCGGTCCACGCCGGCGAGGACATCGTGGTCGTGACCCCGACGGCCTCGGGCAAGACGCTGTGCTATGCCCTCCCGGTCCTCCAGGCACTCGCCGAGGATCCATCGGCCCGGGCCCTCTTCCTGTTCCCGACGAAGGCCCTCGGGCAGGACCAGGTGGCCGAGTTCGCCGGCCTCGCCCAGGCGAGCGACCTCCAGATCGCGGCCGCGACCTACGACGGCGACACGCCCGCACCCATCCGCTCCGCGATCCGGACCGCCGGCCAGGTCGTCGTCAGCAACCCGGACATGCTCCACTCCGCGATCCTGCCGCATCACACCAAGTGGTTCCAGCTCTTCGAGCAGGTCCGCGTCATCGTCATCGACGAGCTGCACACCTACCGCGGCGTCTTCGGGAGCCACGTCGCTAACGTCATCCGGCGCTTGCTGCGCCTGTGCGAGCACTACGGCTCCAGGCCCGTGATCGTCTGTTGCTCCGCCACCATCGGCAACCCGGCCGAGCTCGCGGCGCAGCTCACCGGCCGCGCGCCGCGGCTGATCGATCGCAACGGCGCCCCGGCCGGGGAGCGGCACGTCCTGCTCGTCGATCCGCCCCTCCTCGACCAGGCCAGCGGAGCCCGCCTGTCGGCGCTGACGCACGTTCAGCGCTGGGCGCTGCCGTTCCTGCGCGCCGGCCGCCAGACGATCGTCTTCGGCCGAGCCCGTGTCGCGGTCGAGATCATCCTGACCGGCCTTCGGGAGGCGCTCCGTGAGCACCTCGGGCCGCGGTCCCGGATCCGGGGATATCGGGGTGGCTACCTGCCGACCGAGCGGCGGGCGATCGAGCGCGGCCTCCGCGACGGCGAGATCCTCGGCGTCGTCTCGACCAACGCCCTCGAGCTCGGGGTGGACATCGGCGCCCTGGACGTCTCGGTCCTGGCCGGCTACCCGGGTTCGATCGCAGCGACGTGGCAACAGCTCGGCCGGGCTGGGCGCCGGCAGGACACCAGCGTCGGGGTTCTCGTCGCCTCGGGCTCACCGGTCGACCAGTACGTCATCCATCACCCGGAGTTCCTGCTCGAGGGCTCGCCGGAGGAGGCCCGGATCGACCCGGACAACCTCCACGTGCTGCTCGCCCACCTCCGCTGCGCGACCTTCGAGCGACCGTTCGAGCCGGGCGAGGTGTTCGGGCCCGGGGCGGTGGACGACCTGCTGGCGTTCATCGCCGAGTCCGGCCACATCCGCCAGGCCGGCGACGGCAAGTGGTACTGGAGCTCGGAGAACTTCCCGGCGTCGGAGGTCAGCCTCCGGAGCGCCGCGCCCGAGAACGTCGTGATCATCGACAACACGCCCGATCGGCCGCGGGTCATTGGCGAGGTCGACCTGTTCGCCGCCCAGGTGCTGGTCCACACCCAGGCCATCTACCTCCACGAGTCGACGCAATACCACGTCGACTGGCTGGATTGGGGCGAGCGGAAGGCCTACGTCCGCCGCGTGGACGTCGACTACTACACCTACGCCAACCGCGCGGTGCCCCTCAAGCCGCTCGACGTCTTCGCCTCGGCCGAGACGACCGGCGGGCGCCGGGTCCACGGCGAGGTCATGGTCGCCAGCCTCGTGACGCTGTTCAAGAAGCTGAAGTTCGGGACGGATGAGAACGTCGGTTGGGGGCCCATCGACTTGCCCGAGTTGGAGCTTCAAACCACTGCCTACTGGCTCACCTGCGAGGACGCGGCGCTCGGATGGCGGCGGGACGAGCTGGATGTTGCGCTGCTCGGTGCGGGTCGGGCGATCCAGGCGGTCGCGTCGGTCCTGCTGATGTGCGACCCGCGCGACCTGGGGCTCGTGTCGCAGGTTCGCTCGCCCCATCACGAAGCGCCGACCATCTACCTCTACGAGGCCATGCCCGGCGGCGTCGGACTGTCGGAGCGTCTCTTCAAGCGCCACGACGAGCTCGTCGCCGGAGCCCGCGAGCTCATCGAGGCCTGCCCCTGCCAGAGTGGCTGCCCGGCCTGCACGGGCCCGCGCCTCGATCCGGACGTGGACGGGAAAGCCCTCGCCCTCCGCCTGCTCCATGCCCTCGACCGACCCGCCATGCGCACCGATCGCTGCGTTGCCGGCTGCGCGGGCTCGGCTCACGTATGCGGAGATACGCTCGCCGAGCCTGCATCGGTCGGATTGTCATGACGGTCGCGATCGAACGGCGACTGGCCAACCTGCGCCTCGGTCGCAGCACGGCCACCGGCGTTCCGACGCGCTCCCTTGGCCGGGCGACGACGATCGGTGCGGAGCGGCTCGCCGAGGCGGTCCATGGTGAGCGCGTTCGAACGCCGCGGGGCTGCTTCGTCCGGGTCGAGGCGCCCTCCACGGTGCTGCCACTCGACCGGCAGCGACTCGCTCGATTGCCGGGCCAGCCACCCCCGGCCGCGCCGCTCGTCTGCCTCGACACCGAGACGACCGGGCTCGCCACCGCCGCGGGGACGCTGGCCTTTCTCGTCGGGCTCGGGTGGTGGGAACGCGGCCGCTTTCGCCAGGAACAGCTGCTCCTGCCCGACCATGCCGACGAGCCGGCCCTGCTCGCCGAGCTGGCCGCGCGGATCCCGACCGGGGCGTGGCTCGTGACGTACAACGGCCGCGGCTTCGACTGGCCCCTGCTCGTGGCCCGCTACCGGATGGCCGGCTCCGGGCCGCCGGCTCACGCCGGTCATCTCGACCTGCTGCCGCTCGTCCGGCGGATGTTCCGCCATCGCCTGGGGGACGCCCGGCTGGCGACCGTCGAGACCGGCCTCCTCGGGCTGCGCCGGGGGCCGGACGTCCCGGGCTGGGAGATCCCCGGCCGCTACCTGGAGTTCCTCCGCGATGGCGAGCCCTGGCGATTGGTCGACGTGGTGCGCCACAACGACGAGGACGTTCGCTCTCTGGCGCGACTGCTCATCCACGTCGATCGTGGATACGCGGAGCCGGCGCGATGGCCCGAGGCACCGGTCGGCGATCTCGCCGGCCTGGCCCGCACGTTCGCCCGGGAGGCGCGGCTGGACGAGGCACTGGCCTGCCTCGACGCGGCCCTCGACCGGGCAACAGAGCCGCTCCCGGACCAGGCGACCGCGCCGGTCGCCGGCGGGATGTGGCCGCCGGGGCGCGTGCGTCACCTGGGACACGGCGTGGACCCCGACGATGAGCCGTGGTGGTCGCCCCGGCGGCCAGCTGACTTCGGCGGGCGTCCACGCCGCCCGACGTACGCCGCCTGGCCGGCCGTCGAGGCGCCGCGTCTCGATGCCCCCTGGACCGAGGGCCGCCTCGTGGCCGAGCGAGCCCGGTTGCTCCGGCGGCTCGGCCGCCACGCCGAGGCGGAGGCTGCGTGGTTGCGGCTGGCCGGCGGCCACGGCGTCCTCGCGGCGGTGGCCTGGATCGAGGTCGCCAAGCTCCGGGAGCACCGCCTGGGCGACCGCGAGGGTGCCATCACGGCAACGATCGCCGGGCTGCGGGTCCTCGAGCGTCAGGCCTGGCTCGGGCGTCCGCTCCCCCGGCTCGAGTCGGCCCTCGCCCATCGACTGGCTCGGCTTCGCGCCCGGGTCAGCCGGCCTCGCACGGCATCCAGATCCGGTCCACCGAGGATCCCTGGTACCTCCACGGCGAGGGAAGCGGCCGCGGCCGCGAAGCGCAGCTCCCGGGCGAGCCGGGCGCCGCCGCCGGAGACGAGGGACGGCACGAGCCGGCATGCCAGCATGGCCGCCAGGAACACGTCTCCCGCACCGGTTTGATCCACGACCTGGTCGGCCGGCACGGCCCGGTAGCGCGCGGCCGGGACCGCGGCGCCGGCCGGGCCGACGCGGAAGGCCTCGCCACCTCGCGTCGATGCAGTGAGGATCACGGTCGCGTCGGGACGAGCGATGGCCGTCACGGCGTCGATCCCGACGTCCGGTGGAAGATCGTCGCGGCTCAGGGACACCAGGTCCGCACGGGACAGGAGCGCCGAGGGCTGGGGTCCGATGCGTCGAACCTCCGCGCCGGGCCGGAGGTCCCGCAGCAGGCCCTGGAGGCCGACGGCGACGAATGCCCCCGGCGGCACGATCTCGAGCCACTCATCGCCGATCTCGCCCGCCACCGGCGCGAATAGCACCGCGTCCGGCAGCGGGTGGCCGTCGGCCATCCTCGTGCGGGGCAGACGAGCCGACAGCGCGATACACCGCTGCCGACGCCTCGAAGGCGTCTCGATGTTCTCGAAGACTGGGCCCGACGGAAGACCCACGATCGTCAACTCGACCCCGACGGCGTCGAGAAGCTCGAGCTCCTCGGCCGCCGCCGCTTCGGCATCGAGGCCGACGATCGCCCGGACGCGAAGGCCGAGCCGCGCCAGGGTCAGGGCGCCGTAGGCGACGGCACCGCCGAGGCGCCAGCCGCGCGCGTCGGCGATGGCCAGATCGCGCGAGGCGGCCCCGACGACGACGACCAGCGGCCCGGGTCCGGCCGCGGCCGGGTGTACTCTCAACGCTGGCTTCCCCCAACCGACCTGGAGATTCCTTGTACTTCTACGAGCTGCACGAAGGCGACGACGACATCTTCTCCGACCTCCTGCTGGTCCACGACGAGCAATTCGCGCCGGAGGACTTCTTCGAGCTCGTGCAGAGCATTCGGCGCCGCGTCCAGGGGACGTTCGAGGACGACACCCTCATCGAGGCGATCGCCAACGAGCTGGAGGCCGAACACGGCTTCACGTTCGTCTCTGACGCCCGGCTGTCGGCGTCCGTTCACGTCTCGACGGACGAGGACGAGAACCGCCTGATCTCGCTCGACGACGAGTTGCTCGAGTCCGAGGAGTACCGCTCGATCCTCGCCGACTTCGACACGGACGCCGGGCCCAACAACTGACCCTGGCCCGGCCGCCACTCAGCGGCTGAACAGGATCTCGATCACGTCGCCGTCGCGCACACGGTAGGTCCGACCCTCCGAGCGGAGCCTGCCGTGGCGCCGGGCCTCGGCCGTCGAGCCGAGCGCGACGAGGTCCTCGTAGGCCACGACCTCGGCGCGGATAAAGCCCTTGGCGAGGTCGGTGTGGATCGCCGCCGCAGCGTCGACCGCCGTCGAGCCGTCGGGCACCGGCCAGGCCCGCACCTCGTCGGGCCCGGCGGTCAGGAACGAGATCAGCCCCAGCAACCGGTAGGACAGGCGAATCACGCGCTCGAGGCCCGATTCGGCGATCCCCAGCTCGGCCATGAATGCGGCGGCCTCGTCCGGCTCCAGCTCGCCGAGCTCCATCTCGATCTTGGCCGAGAGCCCCTCGACCATCGCCGAGCGGTGGTCGTAGCTCGCCCCGATCCGCTCGACGAGAGCTGCCGCCGAGGGGTCGCCCTCACCGACGTTCAGCAGCACGAGCACCGGCTTCTCGGTCAGGAATCGGAAGCCGCGGATCGCCTTGGCCTCGTCCTCGGCCAGTCCGGCGTCGCGGATTGGCCGGCCCACCTCCAGCTCGACCTTGAGCCGCTCCAGGATCGCCTCCTCGCGCTCGTTCGCTTCGCGCTCGGCCGGCGTGCCGTGACGCCCTGCCGTCCCGAGCCGCTCCAGGCGCCGCTCGACGATCGCCAGGTCCGCGAGGATGAACTCCAGGTCGAGCCGCTCCACGTCCCGCGCCGGGTCGACGGAGCCCTCCGGATGCGGCACCGACGGATCGTCGAAGGCCCGCACGACGTGGAGCAGGGCGTCCGACTCCCGGAGCCGCGCGAGATGCTCGGCCGGCAGCTCCTCTGTCCCGACATGGCCCTCGTGCGAGGCCGGCGGTGCCGGGAGGTCGACATAGGTCACGTCGGCGTGGACGACCTTCTTGGGCTTGAAGATCTCGGCCAGGCGGTCGAGCCGGTCGTCGGGCACCTTGACGACGCCGACGTTGAGCGTCAGGGCGCCGTACCCGCCGGTCTCGGCGTGCCCCCGGGTCAGGGTGTTGAAGACGGTCGTCTTGCCGCTTGCGGCCAGGCCGACGATCGCGATCTGCACGGGCTCAGTAGCCGGCCGCGGGGTCGACGACGTTGCGGAGCGGCTCGCCGCGACTGAACCGGACGAGGTTGTCGCAGAACAGCTCGATGCTCCGATCGAGGACCCGGCTGGACGACCAGGCGG
>VEOW01000211.1 GCA_012026785.1 Chloroflexota bacterium
GCCTGGCTGCGGCCAGCGCCCGAGGCGGATCGTCCTCGGCGAGATAACGAACGACGACGCTCGAGTCGAGGAAGACACGCTCGCTCATCGGCGAGCGCGCATCCCGTCCAGCACCTCTCGCGACCGTTCCCGCCAGGCCTCG
Source organism: Chloroflexota bacterium (assembly GCA_012026785.1). GTDB lineage: Bacteria > Chloroflexota > Limnocylindria > Limnocylindrales > CSP1-4 > UBA5189. The sequence continues at coordinate 143 of VEOW01000211.1, forward strand.
TCCTTCAGCTCCTGCCAGTCAGCGATTGGCTGGCCGCCCGCCGTCCGCAACGCTCCGAGCAACGACTCCCGATGCGGCCGGGACACGAAGGTAACGACAAGGCGACCGTCCTCGACGCGCTCGATAGCCCGATCTCCGGGCTCGATGCCGAGCTGCTCGCGGACCTTCTTGTCGATCGTGATCTGATAGCGCTCCCCGACGACGTTGGACATATTTCGAGCCTAGCATATGGATCTCGTGCTGGTACGTACGGTTACCGAGCCCGGGGTTTCGGCGCGTGGCCAGGCGCGGGCAGACCGCCTGATGGACGCGCACCTCGCCACGTTGGGCCTCGAACACGGGGCGACGCCCATGACGACCGTTCGCGGGTTCGCTCGCTTCGCCGGCCTTCGGGTTCCGGAATCCGATCGCCGGCGAATCCCAGGTTGGTACGGGCGGCGGCTGAGCCCGCCGCCAGGGCGACCGGAGAACGACTCGTCCGGCCGTATTTGAACACCGAATGGGGCAAGTAACTCAACACGCTCGGACGGCGCACCCGATGCGCGCCACCGGGACACCCTGTTCGGGATCGCGCGCCGCATCCTCCGCGACGTCGGCCTGGCCGAGGATGCGGTGCAGCAGGCGCTGGTGATCGCCTGGCGCGAGCTGCCCCGCCTCCGCGATCCGGACCGGTTCGACGCCTGGCTCAAGCGGCTGCTCGTCCACGCCTGTTACAGCGAGGCGCGCCGCAAGCGCGCCTGGATGACCGCCGTCCGAGTGCTGCCGGTCGACGGACCGGCGGTGCCGGATGCGCTCGCCTCGCTCGCCGATCGCGACGAGGTCGAGCGCGGGTTCCGGCGGCTCCCGCCGGAGCAGCGGGCGATCCTCGTGTTGCATCACTACCTGGGCCTCGATTCGAACGAGATCGGCGACGTCCTCGACATTCCCGCCGGGACCGCTCGATCGAGGCTCCACTACGCCCACCGGGCGATGCGCGCCCTGCTGGAGGCCGATGCACGGCCGACGGCTGCGGCCGGAGGCGGTGTCTCATGACGGGACGAACGAACACCGAGCGGATCCTCGATGCCTACCTGGCGCCGGAGGCCGATCGACTTGCCGACCGCGTCGTCGAAGCCGCCCTCGCCGACATCGCCCGGACTTCACAGCGCCGCTCCTTGTGGCCTGCGTGGAGGTCCAATCGCATGAACACCTATACGAAGCTCATTGCGGCGGCCGCAGCCGTGCTCGTGGTGGCCGTCGTCGGCTACCAGTTCCTGCCCAGCAACGGCGGGACCGGCGCGCAACCCACCAGCACGCCATCGCCAAGCCCCACAGCCGCGCCCGGGGGCGTCGTGCAGTACCAGCTCGACGGAGCCCCCGCCACAACGCAAGTCGAGCTCGTCGCTGATGGCACGACCGTGACGGGCACGGCCGTCACGACGTTCTCTGGAGGCACCCATACCGTTCGGCTGGAAAGTGCCGCCCAGGACGGCGATACCTGGGCGCTAACCGGCACGACCGAAGAGACGACAGTCCCGGGCGAGGCTGCCGGCGATTGGTCGGCGGTCGTCGTTCGGGACGGCTCGCCCCAGCAGATCGGAATCTGGCTCTCCGACGCCAAGTTGGAGGGAAGCGACTGCGATGGCTGGCTCGCATCGATCGATCCTGCCGAGATCGATGCCGACAACTTCAACTCCGTGGAGTCCGGGGCGTTGGTGCCCCCACCTGATCTCGCGCCCTGAGCGCTAGCGAGCAATCATCGCCCCGATCGACCATCGGTCGCGCGACTCAGCGCCGTCGACCTTGGTCGAGCTCGACCGACCGGCCCTTGTCAATCCGGGAACGCCTCCGGGCCTCGCTCCGCGAGCTCGGAGGCTTCCTTGCCGGCGTCGTCCGGGGGCAGCCACGAGTACGGGTACCGGTCGTCGTCGAGCTCGAGGGCGGCCTTGGTGAGCTTCAGCGGGTGGAAGGTGTCGACCATGACCGCGAGCTCCTCGGTCCCCTCCTTGCCGATCGAGGCCTCGACGGTTCCCGGATGGGGCCCGTGCGGGATGCCCGCCGGGTGCAGGGTGAACGAGGCGATCTCCACGCCGCGCCGGCTCATGAAGTTGCCGGCCACGTAGTAGATGACCTCGTCGCTGTTGATGTTCGAATGGTTGTACGGGGCGGGGATCGCCAGCGGGTGATAGTCGAACTTGCGAGGCACGAACGAACAGACGACGAAGTTTCGAGCCTGGAACGTCTGGTGGACGGGCGGCGGCTGGTGGACCCGACCGGTGATCGGCTGGAAGTCGCCGATGTTGAACCGGAACGGCCACAGGTAGCCGTCCCAGCCGACGAGGTCGAATGGGTGGTGGCGGTAGTTGTAAGCCGTGATCCGATCGGCCGTCCGGACGTGGATGACGAAGTCGCCCTCCTCGTCGCGCGGCGGGACGTCGTCCGGCGCGTGGAGGTCGCGCTGGTAGTAGGGCGCGTGCTCGAGCAGCTGGCCGTAGTCGTTGCGGTAGCGCTTCGGTGGCTCGATCTCCGACGGGGCCTCGAGGTACAGCAGCCGCTGGGCCGAGCCGGCGTCCGGCTCGAGCCGCCAGGTCGTCCCGATCGGCAGAACGAGGTAGTCGCCGGGGCCATACCGCAGCGGCCCGAAGATCGTGTCGCAGACCCCGGTCCCCTCGTGGACATAGAGCATCTCGTCAGCGACGCCGTTGCGGTAGAAGACGCCGTCGGGCATCGCCTCGGCCGGCCGGACGACGCCGAAGATCACGTCGTTGTTGAAGTACAGCGGCACCCGGCCGGTGATCGCGTCGCCTCGCGGCTCGAGCGCTCCGGTCTTGGTCAGATGGTGGCGGTGAACCTTCTCGCTCGCCGCCTCGAGCTTGATGTCCCGGACCGGCTCGATCTTGTGCGTCCGCGTCGGCGGCACGAGGTGGTACAGCAGCGAGCTCCGGCCGCTGAAGCCCTCGACGCCGAACAGCTCCTCGGCGTAGAGGCTGCCGTCGGGCCGCCGGTGCTGGATGTGGCGCTGCGGCGGGACGCTGCCATGGCGGACGTAGTACATGGGAGAGTGGGCCTCCGCTCGAGTCTGGGGGCCAGTCTACGCAGGATCCGCCGCCCGAGCGCCGACGACGTTGGGCGCTCCCTGGACGTGCGCTGCAGCTCCAGGCCCGATGTGCGGAGCCATCGATTGGCCATGGCCAACCACCGGCACAGGGCCGCCGAAAACCCATTTGCGTGCCCAGCAACAAGCGACGGTTGAGCTCGACGTGGACCCCTGTCGGCGGCGCCCCAACCGTCCGTTGTTCCTCCGGGCGCAACGGATGACGGTTGAGGCCCCGCGGAGGCCCCGCGGAGGCCCCGGGAGTAGTGTCCCGGGACGTGGTGTAAATCGAGGGCCATGACGGCAATGGCCACCGCCTAGGCTTCCAGCGGATTTCTGACGTCAGCTGGGAGGACCACA
>VEOW01000201.1 GCA_012026785.1 Chloroflexota bacterium
GGCGGGGGATCGAGCTGGAGGAGGGGATGGGTCGGCTGGCGGCGCCCCTCCGGCACATGTCGTCCGCTGACGCGCGGCGCCTCGCGTCGACGCTCGATCCGGCTCCCGACCGGGACCTCCCCTGGTACCGGGCCACGCTCCGGCAGGGCTGGAAGCGCCAGATCCGCCGGATGTTCGGTGCGGTTGGCGCCCCGATCGTCCGCCTCGTGCGTGTCCGAATCGGCCCCGTCGAGCTCGGTTCTCTCCGCTCCGGCCGGGCCCGCCGCCTCAAAGCCCCCGAGGTCGCCGCGCTGTCGAGCGAGCCCAAGCGCACGGCTCGTCCGTCGAGGCGCCCCCGGCGTTCGTAGCCGCGTCGTGGCGAGTCGGATGCCGACGAGCTTTCACTGCTGCCACCGACGCAAGGGATGCGTGGTATCCATCCGTTTTCACCCTGGGCGCACGGGTCCACGCTCGGCGACTTCTCACGTACGCGGGGTCTGCGTAGTCGGCGCCACTTCCGTGGATACGACGCGGTAGGCGCGTAGGTGACTCCGGATTCCGGCCCGAGGGCGGGTAGGACGCGCCAGGCGCGTAGGTGACAATGGCGAGCGCGTGACCCTTGGGCCGGTGGCGGGCCGGTGGCGAGCCGCGAGGACGGGCCGCCACACACACCACGGCCACGATTCGCGACACGGTGAGACTTGACGGGACAGGACGTCCTATCCAGCATCACATCGTGACCGCCATCGCCGCCGATCCGACCATCCGGCGCCAGGTGATGGCGGCCGCGCGGGAGGTCCTCGCCCGCGACCCGGACGCCGCCATCGAGACGATCGCCAACCGCGCCGGGGTGTCGCGGGCGACCTTCTACCGCCACTTCCACTCGAGGGCAGCCCTCCTCGACAGCGTCGCCCACGAGCCGCGCCCCAGCGCCCGAAGCAGGATCCTGGCGGCCGCGTCGGAGATGCTGGTCCGCACGAGCCTGGCCGAGCTTTCGATGGACGAGCTGGCCCGGGCCGCCGACGTCTCCCGCGGGACGTTGTACCGGGTCTTTCCCGGCAAGGCGGCCCTGCTCCACGGGTTGATCGAGGCGTTCTCGCCGTTCGAGGCCGTCCGCACCATCGTCGCCGGCCACCGAGACGATCCGCCCGAGGTCGTGCTGCCACTCGTGGCGCGCGAGATCGCCGGTGCCGCGGGCGAGCGCCTCGGTCTGCTGCGCGCGATGTTCAACGAGGCCAGCGGCGGTTCGCCGACCGCGCTGTCGGGGATGCGGCCGATCTTCGCCTCCACCCTCGCGCTGCTCGCCGAGTACCTGGCCGCCCAGATGGCCGCCGGTCGAGTGCGACGGATGCACCCGCTGCTCGCCCTCCAGTTCTTCATGGGCCCGATCTTCTTCCACCTCATGACCCGGCCGACGGTCGAAGGGCTGGCGCCGCTGCCGATCTCCATCGGTGCGGCCGTCGACGAGCTGGTCGCGGTCGGCCTGGCGGGCCTGCGACCGTGACCGGGACCGCGAATCCGGCGTTCGAAGCCCGCCGGGGTGTCGCCGTCGAGGCGACCGGCGTTCGAAAGACGTTCGGCCCGATCCACGCGGTCGACGGGGTCGACCTGGAGTTGGCGGCGGGTCGGATCTACGGCCTGCTCGGCCCGAACGGGTCAGGCAAGACGACCCTCATTCGACTGCTGACGGGGCTGGCCCAGCCGGCGGGCGGCGAGGTCCATGTCCTCGGCACCAAGATGCCGTCGCGCGAGGCCCTCTCGCGGATCGGCTACATGCCGCAGAGCGAGGCGCTGTACCCGGAGCTGTCGGTCGCCGAGAACCTCGGCTTCTTCGCCCGCCTGGAGGGCCGCTCGGGGCGGGCCGCAATCGACCGTGTGCTCGAGCTCGTGGAGCTCGGCGATCGAAGGGGCTCGCCGGTGCTGGAGCTGTCGGGCGGCATGCGCCGGCGCCTGTCGCTGGCGATCACCCTCGTCCACGAGCCGCCGGTGCTGTTCCTCGACGAGCCGACAGTTGGCGTGGACCCGGCGCTGCGGGTCCAGTTCTGGAGCCACTTCCGGCGCCTCGCCGCCGGCGGCACGACGATCCTCGTCGCGAGTCACGTCATGGACGAGGCCGACCGCTGCGATGAGCTCCTGTTCATGCGCGGCGGCAAGGTGATCGGGCAGGGCACCGGCAGGGAGCTGCGGGCGCGGACCGGCAGCGAGAACCTCGAGGACGCCTTCCTGCGCCTCGCGGGGCTCGATAGCGAGGGGCGGCCGCTCGGCGATCGCGGTGCGGTCGAGGGGCGGCCGTCATGAGCGCTCGCCGCATCCTGGCGGTCGCCCGTCGAATCGCCCAGGGCTTCCGACGCGACGAGCGGACCCTCGGGCTGGTGTTCGTCGTCCCGATCGTGATCATGGCCCTCCTCGGCTGGGTCCTCAACGAGCAGAAGGACGGGGCCGTTCGGGTCTCGATCGTCAACCAGGCCGGGCTGATCGGCGACCGCATCGTCGACGCGCTCCAGACAGCGGCCGCCGAGGCCGACGAGCCGATGACGATCGACACGCTGGCCGATGTGGATGCCGCTCGGGAGGCCATCCGGGCCGGCGACACCGATCTGGCGATCGTCATCCCCGACTCGCTGCTCGACGACCTCACCTCGGGCACCCGGCCGACGCTGACCGTCATCAGCGAGGGCACCGACCCGGCGGCCGAGGCCGGCCGCTTCCAGCGGCTCCAGGCCCTGATGGCCGACCTCGCCGGCCAGCTTGCGGTCCCCGGCGCCCCGGCGCCGATCGTGCCGCGGATCGAGGTCAAGACCGTCTACCTCTCGCCCGACGCGACGACGGTCGACGTCCTGGCGCCCGTGTTCCTCGGCTACTTCGGCTACTTCTTCGTCTTCCTGCTGACCGGCATCAGCTTCCTCCGCGAGCGGATCGGCGGGACGCTCGAGCGGCTCCTCGCGACCCCGGTGACCCGCGGCGAGATTGTCCTCGGCTACACGCTCGGCTTCGGAATCTTCGCCACTCTCCAGGTCATCATCCTGACGCTGTTCGTCCTGAGCGCCGTCGAGGTACCGGCGATCGGGCCGATCCCGGCGTTCACGATCGGGATGGGCGTCGAATCGGCCGGCTCGCCGGTCCTGACGTTCGCGATCGCGTTGATCCTGTCGCTCGGCGCGGTGAGCCTCGGCATCTTCCTCTCGACGTTCGCTCGAACCGAGCTCCAGGTCATCCAGTTCATCCCGATCGTGATCATCCCCCAGGGCGTCCTCGGCGGGATCTTCTGGCCGATCGACCAGCTGCCCGACGTCCTGGCGGCGATCGCCCGCTTCCTGCCGATGACGTACGCCGTCGACGGGCTGCGGGAGGTCATGCTCAAGGGCGCCGACCTCGGTTCCAGCGCCGTCCAGGTCGACCTCGTGGTCCTGACCGGGATCGCGCTGTTCTTCGTCGTCCTCGCGGCCGGCACGATCAAACGCGAGGTCGCGTAACCGCCTCCGCTCGGCGAGCGGCCGGCGTTCAGCCGAGGTGGCCGAGCATCCGCTTCAGGAGCTCGAGGGCCTTGCCATCCGGGTTGCCGCCGCCCATCCGGAGCTCGATGTACTGGATGTCGACCATCGTGTCGCCCTTGACGGCCATGTACGAGTCGGTGAGGTCCTGCTCGACGGCGATGTCGGCGTCGACGCCGGCGACCGGTTCGTAGTTCATCATCGAGAAGTACCGGTCGTAGTAGCTGCGGCCGCCGGGGCTGACGACGCCGACGACGATCTCCCACGGGATGCCCTCAGTTCCGCTGGCAAGCTTCCAGTTGCAGCCGTTCTGGTAGATGCCCTGCTGGGGACCCGCCTCCTTCGACAGGATGTCGTAGGTCGTGACCTCCTTGATCTCGGCATCCGTCAGGAGTCCGCAGGCTGCGATGGATGACGCTGGCGGCGCCTGGGTCGGACCGCCCCCAGCGCCGGCTCCGCCCGGGTCGCCGCTGGCTCCGTCCGCGCTACCGGTGGCTCCGCCTGGACCGGCCGGCCCGGCAGCGGCGCCACAGGCCGCCAGCAGGCCGGCGAGCGACACGGTGAGAACGGTCGAGACGATCCAGGAGCGGTGACGAAGCCGGCGCATGGGACACTCCTTTCCGACCGCCAAGCCCGGCAGCCACCGGTGCGAGTCGATCGACGACGCCTGGACAAGCGGGGATCGGGGCGCGCCATTGGGCGAGCCCCGATCCGGCCCTTGGCCCTTACAGCTCGATCCGGACGGCGATCCCGCGGACGTTTCGAATGCCAACCCCGTCCGCGTTCTGAGCACCGCACTGGACCGCCACCGTCGCGCCGGTCGTGGTGTCCCAGTTCGTCACCGCGAACGGGAAGTAGGCGTGATCGGGCCCGTCTTCGAAGACGCGGACGTCCGTCCGATCGAGCTCGGTGTCACCGAGCATCAACCGGCAGACGGCGTGGCCACTCGGCGGGTCCTCGGGGCTGCAGAAGCCGGCACAACCCTCGTTCTCGCCGCTCCGGGTGACGGTCCCCTTGGCCACGATCAGCCAGGTCCCGGCGCCAAGCTGGGCGGATGCGTAGGTCCGGTAGTCCCCATCGTCGGGGATGCCGACGCCGTTGGTGAAATCCCCGCCCTGGTTGAACTCGACAAGATCAGTGATCGAACCGCCCCCGCCCCCGCCGTCGGCGGTCGCCTCATCGCAGACGAGTCCGCCGAACTCGTCGACGCCATTGACGAACTCGTCGGCCGGGCAGTCCTGATCCGCGTAGGTCATCTGCTGGCAGCCCCACTCGCCGAAGAGCGACGACTGGCTGGAGGTCCAGTTGACGGAGTCCCCGAGCGTGCAGTCCTGCGGCAGCCGGTAGTCAGCGTCGAGGCTGAACTCGGTTCCCTCGAGCTCCAGGCCGGTGCCGGCGGAGTACGTGGTGTCGTCGTCGCTGGCGCACGCCCAGGCGCTCGAGGTCGCGTCCCACTTCATGACCTGCCCATCGGCGCAGTCCTGCCGCAGGGCGTACTTCGGGTCGAGGGCGATCGTCACGATGCCGTTGACGCCGCCTCCCGTGAGCCCGAATCCGACGTTGACAGCGGTGATGTCGCCGCCACTGAAATGGGCCACGACCGAGCCGCTGGGGCAGGCTTTCGCCGGCGAGTCGCCCTCCCGAACCAGCGAGAGCGTTCCGCCCTGCTTGGTCAGACAGCCGGTGTAGCTCTTGACCCCGCCGTTGATGTGGCCGGCGATCACGCCGCCGGCCATGACCGACACCGCGATCAGGGCCGCAGAAACCGAGATGCCCGCTCGACGCGCACCGCCGAGCCCTTGCCGCTGCCTTCCGTTCATGCGCGCTCCTCCTTCCCGTGCAGGTCAGTCACGGTGCCCGGGCGAGGGCGGCGCTACATCGGGTGATTCCCTAGTCGATCGCGTCGGCTCTCGGGCCCATGAGACGGCCCAGCTCGGCCCGGGAGCGGATGCCCAGCTTGGCGTAGACGCGTGCCAGGTGCGCCTCGACGGTCTTCGGGCTCAGCGAGAGGCGATCGGCCACGGCCCGGTTGGTGAGCCCCATCGCGGCGAGCTCGGCCACCTGCTGCTCGCTCGGCGTCAGCGCCTCGCTCCCGGGCCGCCGCCGGCCGAGTCGCCCGGCCTCGGCACGTGCCCGCTCGAGCCAGCCATGCGCACCGATGGCCTCGAAGATCGCCGAGGCCTCATCAAGGGCTGCCCCAGCTTCACGCGGCCGGCGAGCCCGGCGCAGGATGATGCCGCGGACAAGCAGCGTCCGGGCTCGATCCAGCCGACGCCAGCTCGGGCCAGCCGGGCCCAGCACGACATCCGTCTCGGCGATTGCTCCGGCCAGATCGCCCTCTGCCAACCGCAGCAGCGCCCGCGCTCGAACGAGAGCCGCCTCCAGCCACGGCCGGGGAACGCGGGCCTGCCTGCCCTCCAGCTCATCCAGAAGCTCGCGGGCGCGATCGAGTCGTCCAAGGGCGGCCAAGGCCTCCAGCTGCTCGTGGTCGACACCGAGGCGGAGCGGCTCGACCATGCCAATTGCGGCGAGCTGTGCAGCGCTCCGGTCCGCAACATCGAGCACCTCGGCATGATCACCGCGAGCAGCAGCAACGGTCCCGAGCACGACCAGCCACGCCGCGGCGATCACGTGATCGCCGCGAGCCTCCGCTCGCCGGGTGCCCTCCTGTGCTGTGGCCCACGCTTCGGCGTGAAGGCCCACGTGCGCGTCCACGAGCGCTCGAACTCGGCGCGCCGGATCGGCCGATTCGTCGCCCTGCTGTCGGGCCGCGGCGGTCGCCGCATCAGCCCAGTCGCGTGCCACGTGGTAGTGGTCGGCGAAGATCTCGACCTCGGCCAGGCGTGTCAGGAGGCTCGCTTCGCCGCTGAGGTGGCCGGAGTTCCGATCGAGCTCCAGCATCCATTCAAAGCGGCGGCGCGCCTCGTCGAGGCGGTCGATGGCAGCCCACCAGATGCCGGGAATCGTCGTCGCATCGGTCGGGTTCTTGGGTTCCAGCGCGAGGGCCCGTTCGAGCCGGGCGATGAGCGGCTCGTCACCGAGCATGACGCTGGTGATGAACTCGATCATGAGCGCCGAGGCGAGCAAACCCTTCGGGTCATGCTGCTCGAGCAGGGCCACGGCACTCCGGGCGTGGTCGAGCGCCCGGTGGAGGTCGAAGTCGGCGAAGATCGAGAGGCGGTAGTGAAGCTCGGCCAGCAGGCGCGGGTCGTCGCCGGCCGCTACCAGCCCCGCCTCGACATCGGCGACGGCGTCGAACGAGGTCGCCGTATACCAGTGCACCTCGGAACGAATGATCAGCGCCTCGGCGAGCAGCGCACCGGGCGGCAGTCGCGGCACGAGCGTGTCGAGGATCGCTCCGGCAGCTGGCAGATCCGCCGCCCGGTAGAGGGCGTCGGCCAGCGCCAGGGCCCGGCGATCGCGCGCCTGGTGCCCTGCCGGCGGCGTCCGGTCGAGCGCCAGCCGGAACAGCTCCGCCGCGCGTTCCGGCGCGGCACGCTCAAGGGTCCGGCGTCCAGCGTCCTCCAGCTCGGCCGCGACCGCCTCATCGGCGCCAATCGTCGCAAGCGCTCGGTGCCGGGCCCGAGCCTCGGGTTCGTCCGTGACCCCGGCGAGCCTGGCATGGGCCGCCCGCCGCGCCGCCTTCGTCGTGTCGTAGATCGTGGAGGCGATCAGCGGATGCCCGGGCCGGAGGATGTCGCCGTCGATGGCCAGCAGGCCATCGTCGACGGCTGCCGAGACTGCGGCCGGGTCGCCGCCAGCAGCCCTGAGGGTCGTGAGCGCGAGGTTGCCGGCTGCCGCGACGAGCAGCAGCGCCTCGTGTTGGCGCGGGTCGAGGCGTCCAGTCCGAGCCCGCAACAGGTCGTGGATGGACGCTGGGATGGGTAGCTCTGCGCCAGGTGGGATGGCCGGCATGCGACGGAGTGCCCGGGCGATCTCGAGCGCATGGAAGGGCACGCCACCCGACAGCTCGTGGAGTCGCAGCAACTGGCGCCGGGGCAACGTCAGTCCCAGCCGGTCGTCGAGCAGCTTGTGAAGGGCACCGAGGCTCAGGGGTTCGAGCCACAGTCGCTCCACTGGCGCATCCGGGATGGCCCGGTCGAGCTCGAACGGGACCGTCGACTCGGCCTCGCTGCGCTGCGTTACCAGGAAGCCCAGCTGCCGTCTCGCGGAACGACGCCCGACGAACTGGACGACTGCCGCCGACGGCGCGTCGATCCATTGCGCATCGTCGATGGCGACGAGGAGCGGCTGCTCGGTCGACATCGACAGGAGCAGGTTGGCGGTGGCCGTCTGGACGATGGCCTGATCGATGTTCATCGCCGCGTCGTCGGCGATGCCGAGGGCCACAGACAGCGCGTGCAGGTGCTGTCGTGGCAGGACGCGCTTCGCCTCGGGCCAGGCCTCACGCAGCAGATCGGCCAGGGCCGCGTAGGCATAACCCGCCTCCGTCTCGGCGGGCCGCGAGCGCAGGACCCGGACGCCTCGACCCAACGCCATCTCGCAGCCGACCAGCCACAGCATCGACTTGCCGATGCCAGCCGGGCCCTCCACGAAGACGACCCGGGTCGCGTCCGCCGCGAAGGACCGGCGCAGGCCATCGACGAAACGATGCAGCCCGGCCAGTTCGCCCTGCCGGCCGACGACGCGGGCGGCTGGGCTGGCCTCGTTCATCCGTCCTCCCGTCGCAATCCCTGACAGATGTCGGGAATCTACTGATGCTGCGATCGCAGCTGGGGGCAAGCCTCGTTGACGTGGGCCCAATCGACCAGCGCGACAGCGGTCACAGTTCGGAGATCGTCCTCGTGGAGTCCTACCGACCGACCGGGGGACCCGCGCCAGAGCTCGAGCTGACACCCAGCGAGCTCCCTATCCCGCCGGTCGGGCATCTGGCACCTGAGGTCGTCGGACCGGGCGACGTGCAGGTTCTGGGAGCCGTGGTGATTCCCGCCGACGAGGTGGTCTTCTACCTGGTCCGGGCCAGATCCGTCGAGGACGTGCGGCGAGCCTTCCAGGAACACGGGATCGCCAGCGTCAGGATGGTCGCGGCCGCCTGGGTCACGGGCTCCCGGGGCTCAGCGGGGCCGGGTGGCCGCGTCCGCTCGGCGAGCTCCGTTTCCAAGCGAGCCCGCTGACAGCCCCAGCTCCCCCTCGGCGGCGCGCGTCGCCCAGGCGAGCATGTCGGCCCGATCGACCGTCGTGCGGTGGGCCACGACCTGGAGCGCCAGGCCGTCGACCAGCGACAGGATCCGCCACGCCGCGCCGCCCGGGTCGGTGCAGTGAAAGACCCCCGACGTCACTCCGGCCCGGATGGTCCGCTCCAGCAGGGCCGCCCAGGCGAGGTTGAGCCGTGCCGACGTGGCCCGCAGGACCGGCCGGCGGGCCGCCTCGGCCCAGGCGTCCATCCACAGCTGGAACGCCCAGTCGTCGTCGACGCGGCCGTACGAGCCGAGGAACTCGGCCAGCACCGCGGCGGGGTCGCCAAGGTCGGCCAGCATCGCCTCCGTCTGCTCGAGGTCCTCCTTCGCGACCCGTTCGAAGGCGGCCGCGAGGACCTCATCCATCGAGTCGAAGTAGTGGTGGATGAGGCCGCTCGACGACCCCATCTCGGCGGCGACGTCGCGGACCGTCGTCGCGGCGAGGCCCTTGCGGCGGGCGACGGCGAGCGCGGCGTGGATGATCGCCTCGCGGCGCCGCTCGGCGGACAGGCGCGTCATGGCACGCCACCTTAGATGGAAGTTGCGCATGTGTCCAACTTCCGGCTAGCATGGCCGGAACCGACAGCGCGCCAGCCGGCAAGGGAAGGGAAGGCCGTGGCGATCCGGACGACGCCGTTCCACGAGCGCACCAGCGCCCTCAACGAGACCGGCCTGTGGGAGCACTGGTCGAACCACCTCGCGGCGGTTCGATACCAGATGTCCGACAAGGCCGAGTACTTCGCGATCCGCAACGCGGCCGGCCTGTTCGACACCTCGCCGCTGTACAAGTACCGGGTCGCCGGCCCCGACGCGGGGCGCTTCCTGGCCGGCGTCCTCGCCCGCGACCCGCGCCGCTGCGCCGTGGGCCGTGCCCAGTACACGCTGTGGTGCGACGACCGCGGCTTCGTCATCGAGGACGGCGTGCTCCTCCACGTCGACGAGCACGAGTACCTGCTCACCGCCGCCGAGCCGAACCTGGCCTACTTCCAGGGTCTCCTCGGCCGGCTCGATGCGACCGTCGAGGAGGTCACCGACGACTGGGGCATCCTGGCGGTGCAGGGCCCCTATGCCCGCGACCTCGTGTCTGCCGTCGCGCCGCGAACGAAGGACCTGCCGTACTTCGGTCTCACGCGGACGACGATCGAAGGCGTGCCGGTCATCGTCTCGAGGACCGGGTACACGGGCGATCTCGGCTACGAGATCTGGGTCCCGGCCGCCGACGCCCTGAAGATCTGGGACGCGGTCAGCGCGGCGGGCGCGGGCCGCGGCGTCGTGCCGTTCGGGATGACCGCGCTGTACATGGCCCGCATCGAGGCCGGTCTCGTCCTGCTGGACGTTGACTTCCATTCGAGCCGGTTTGCCTGGACGGACGCCGACCGTTCGACCCCCGTCGAGCTCGGGCTCGGCTGGATGTTCCGGAGCCTGGGTTCGAACGGTGCTGACGGTCGAGCGTTCATCGGCGCCGATGCGATCCGACGTGAGCTCACCGAACGCACGTCGCGCTGGCAGCTGACCGGGCTCGTCGTGGACTGGCGCGACTACGACCGGATCTACGGCGAGGCGGGCCTCATCCCGCCCAAGGACCACACCCCGATCCAGGACGAGTACTACGTCTACGACGACGACCTCAACCAGCTGGGCTACGCGACGAGCCAGATGTACTCGCCGATGCTCCAGCGCCACATCGCGCTCGCCCGGGTGCCCCTGGACCGCCTCGAGCCCGGGTCTCGGCTGAAGCTCGAGGCGGGCGTGCGGCACCGCTACGAGTACTTCGATGCGTACGTGACGCCGCTGCCCCTGTTCAATCCGCAGCGAAGGACGGCCTGACATGGCAAAGCGAACCGGTACGAGCTCCGACGGCTCGAACGGCCGCCCGACGGCGGAGGATCGCCGCTACGACGCCATTGTCGTCGGCGGCGGCCACAACGGCCTGACGAACGCCGCGTACCTCGCCAAGGCCGGCCTCAAGGTCCTCGTCCTCGAACGACGGCCGCTCGTCGGGGGCGCGGCGATCACCGAGGAGCTGCGACCCGGCTTCTGGTTCACGACCTTCTCGTATGCCCTGAGCCTGCTGCGGCCCGACATCATCCACGAGCTCGACCTCGTGAAGCACGGCTTCATGCCGATCCTGATGCCGACGACGTTCTGCCCGATGGAGGACGGCGACTACATGCTCCTGGGGCAGGACCACGGCGAGAACCACAAGGAGATCGCCCGCCATTCGAAGCACGACGCCGACGCGTACGACGCCTTCAACCACGACGTCAACCGCGTCCTCCAGGCGATCAAGCCGCTGCTCGACGAGGCGCCGCCCGACATCTGGAGCGACGACCCCGCTGAGCTCGTCCGCCTCGCCGCGATCGGATCGCGCTTCCGGCGCCTCGAGCGCAAGGTCCTCCACGACGCCGTCCGGCTCCTGACCGGCTCGGCGGCAGACTTCCTCGACGACTACTTCGAGTCGGACATCCTGAAGGGCTACATGGCGTCCTCGGCGATCATCGGCACGAAGGTCGGGCCGTACTCGCAGGGCTCCGGGCTCGTGCTGCTCTACCACCTCCTCGGCGAGCACGACGGCGAGTTCGGGGCGTGGGCCTTCCACAAGCAGGGCAACGGCGGCTTCACCAAGGTCCTGGCCCGCGCCGCCGAGGCGCTCGGGGTCGAGATCAAGCTGGAGGCGCCCGTCGAGCGGGTCATCACCGAGGGCGGCCGGGCAACCGGTGTCGCGCTGGCCGACGGCGGCGAGTACCACGCCCCGATCGTCGTCTCGGCGCTCGACCCGCGCCGGACGTTCCTGGAGCTCGTCGATCCGCGCGAGCTGCCGACCGAGCTCGTCGACGCCATCCGGCGCTTCCGCTTCCAGGGCACTTCGGCCAAGGTCAACTTCGCGCTCGACGGCGTCCCCCGCTACCCGGCCCTCGGCGATCGGACGGACCAGTACCGCGGCTTCACGAACATCGGGCCGTCGATGGAGTACCTCGAGCGGGCCTTCGACGACGCCAAGTACGGCTGGTACTCGAAGCGGCCGTACCTCGACTGCGCGATCCAGTCGACGGTCGACCCCGACATGGCGCCGCCGGGCAAGGCGGTCATGAGCTGTTTCGTCCAGTACGCGCCATACCAGCTCCGGGAGAGCGATTGGGACACCGAGCGCGACAACCTCGGCGCGACGGTCCAGCGAACGCTCGAGTCGTTCTTCCCGGGCTTCGGCGATCTGGTCCTGCAGCGGGAGGTCCGGACGCCACTTGACATCGAGCGGACCGTCGGGCTCTCGGAGGGCAACATCTTCGCCGGCGAGTTCCTGGCGCCCCAGATGTGGCTCTTCCGGCCGGCACCCGGCTGGTCGCAATACCGGACCCCGATCGCCGGCTACTACCAGGCCGGCTCGGGCACGCACCCCGGCGGCTGCGTCATGGGCGCCCCGGGCAAGCTCGCCGCGATGGCCGTGCTGAAGGATCGCGAGCGCCACCCGGCAGCGGGGACGGCGGGCGGGAGGACGAGAGGGGCGGTCGCGACGGCAGCGCGAGCCTGAGGCGGCTGATGGACCTGGCCCTCACGCCTGCGCAGGTCACCCTTCGGGACCGAGCCCGGGCGTTCGTCGTGGACGTCCTCCAGCCGCTCGAGATCGAGCTCGAACGGGGCGGCGGGCGGCTGCCCTCGGAGACGGCGTCCGACGTGCGGCGGGCGGCGATCGAGGCGGGGCTGGCCGGCGGCGAGCTCCCGCGGGAGGTCGGTGGCCGCGGCTGGTCCGTGCTCGAGCAGGTCCTCGTCCACGAGCAGTACGGCCAGGTGACCGGTGGGCTGTGGAGCTTCATCCCGGGCGCCTACGACGTCCTCCGTCACGCCGATGCCGAGCAGCGGCGGCGGTACCTCGAGCCCAGCCTCCGCGGCGAGCGGTTCGGGGCCTATGCCGTGACCGAGCCCGGTGCCGGCTCTGACGCCCGGACGCTGGCCACGACGGCCGTACGGGATGCCTCGTCCGGCGACTGGCTGATCAACGGCGAGAAGTGGTTCGTGACGGGCTCTGCCAACACGGACTTCATGATCGTCCAGGCGACGGTCGTCGAAGGCGAGGAGCGGCGACCGACGCTGTTCCTCGTCGACTACGACACGCCCGGCGTGCGAATGACCGCCGATCCCGACTACATGCACACCTATGCCGACCGCCATCCGCAGTTCGTGCTGGAGGACGTCCGCGTCCCGGACTCGGCGCGCCTGGGCGATGTCGGCGCGGCCGACGACCTGACCAACGAGTGGTTCGTGACCGAGCGGATCCATATCGGGGCCCGCTGTTTCGGGGCGATGGAGCGGCTGATCGCGCTGGCCGTCGAGTGGGCCACCGGTCGCGTCCAGTTCGGGGAGCGGATCTTCGACTTCCAGGGTGTCAGCTTCCCGCTCGCGAACTCCGCGGCGGATGCCTCCGCGGCCCGGCTCCTCACCCGCGAGGCGGCCTGGCTCGCCGACTCGGGCGCGGACCGAAAGGTCGTCCACGCCAAGGCCTCGCTGGCCAAGCTGTTCGCCTCGGAGGCGGCCTTCATCTGCGCTGACCGCGTTCTGCAGGTCTTCGGCGGGCGTGGCTACATGCGCGACAACCCGGCGGAGCGGTACCTGCGGGAGCTGCGGGTCGACCGGATCTGGGAGGGCACGAGCGAGATCCAGCGGCTGATCATCGCCCGCTCGCTGGAGCGGCGCGGGGTCGGCCGGGTCGTCGGATGATCGCGGCGGGTGGGGTGCCGGGCGAGGCTGCCGGGGCCCGGACCTTCGACCTGCGGCCGCTGTTCGCGCCGCGCTCGATCGCGATCGTCGGCGCGTCCCCGCGCTCCGCCCTGGCCCGGACGGCCCGCGACAACATCCCGCGGGTCGGGAGCCAGACGCGCTGCTTCTTCGTGAACCCGCGCTACGACGAGGTCGACGGCTCGCCGTGCTTCCCGGATCTCGCGGCCCTGCCCGAGGTGCCCGACATCGTCGTCGTCGCGGTCAACCCACTGCGGGCCCCGGCGATCGTGCGGGAGGCAGCTGCCGCCGGCGTGCCGGCGGTCGTCGTGCCCGGCGGCGGCGTGGTCGAGGGCGGCGAGCCGGCGGCCCGGATGCAGGCCGAGGTCGCCGCGATCGCGATCGAGACCGGGACCGCGATCCTCGGCCCGAACTGCATGGGCCTGCTCGATCTCACGGTGCCGTCGGCGACGTACATCGACGACCTGCCACCGCTGCGTCGCGGCGGCGTCGCGGCGATCGCCCAGTCGGGGAGCGTGACCGACGCGTTCATCCATGCCGGTACGCGCATCGGCTGGAGCCGAATCATCAGCTGCGGCTCGGAGGTCGTGCTCGACCTGTGCGACTACCTGGCGGCCTGCCTCGACGATCCCGAGACCCACGCCGTGGCGCTGTTCGTCGAGGGCTTCAAGCGCCCGGAGCGCTTCCTCGCGCTGGCCGACCGGGCCCTGGCGAAGGGTGTGCCGATCCTTGCCGTCAAGGGCGGCGCGAGCCGGCAGGCCCAGGCCGCGGCGATCGCTCACACCGGCTCGCGCGCCGGCGACGCTCGGGCGACCGACGCCGCGCTCGATGCCGTCGGGGTCATTCGCTGCGGCGACCTCGACGAGCTGATCGAAGCGACGGCGCTCGTCGATCGGGCGCGACGCCTCGGGCGCCGGGCGGGGCAGGGGAGGACGGCGGTCGTAACGGTCTCGACCGGCGAGGGCTCGCTGATCGCCGACCTCGCGCCGCGCCTCGGCCTGGAGCTGCCGCCGGTTCCGGCGGCCACGGAGGCGAGAATCGCCACTGCCCTGCCGACGCTCGGCCTCGTCGCCAACCCGCTGGATCCCTGGGGCGCCGGCGAGGGAGGCCCGGAGTACCGGGCCTGCTTCGAGGCGTTTGCCGACGCCGGCGAGTACGACGTCGTGGCGCTCGTTCACGACTTCCCGTACCGCTCGCAACCGGGCGAAGTGGCGCTCGCGACCGAGCTGGCGACCGAACTCGTGGCCGCGACCTGGGATCGACGCGAGGTGTTGCCGGTCTACGTGTCACTGCCCTCCGGCGACGTCACGCCCGAGGTCGAGGCGCTGCTCGACGACGCCGGTGGGGTCCCCGTCCTCCGCGGCACCGCCCAGGCATTCGGCGCGATCCCGCGGCTGGCGGGTTGGGAGCGGCGGCATGCCAGGCGCCGCGTCGAGGGCCCGCGCCGCCCGCGCTGGCCCTCCCTCGGGACAGGCTTCCCCTCGTACGGGTTCGAACCTCGACGGGCAGCCGCGGGCGCCGCGCGGCCCATCGTCCTCGCCGAGCGCGACGCGCTCGCAGCCCTGCGCGCCCTCGGGATTCCCGTCGTCGCCTCGGCTCCGATCGAGCGGGGCAACCCGGCGGCGATCCTCGAGGCGGCCCGCCGCGCGGCGGTCGACCTCGGCTGGCCGGTCGCCGTCAAGGCAGACGCGCCCGGCCTGGCGCACAAGTCGGACCGCGGCGGTGTCGTGCTCGACGTTGCCGACGACGGGGCGCTCGGCCGCGCGATCGACCAGGTCCTCGCGGCTGTCCCCGAGGCCCGCGGGGTCCTCGTCGAGCCGATGGCCCCGGCCGGGGTCGAGCTGATCGTCGGCGCCCGCCGCGCCCCCCAGTTCGGACCGCTGGTCCTCGTCGGGCTCGGCGGGATCCTCGCCGAGGCGCTCGACGACGTCGCCATCCGCCTGGCCCCTGTGACGCCCGACGAGGCGCTGGCGATGCTCGCCGAGCTGCGGGGAACGGCCATCCTCGACGGCCCACGCGGCCGGCCGGCCACCAACCGCCAGGCCGTCGCCGAGCTGATCGTTGCCCTCGGTGGCGCCATCGTCGCCAACCCGGCCTGGCTGGAGGTCGACCTCAACCCGGTCATCGCGGGCCCCGACGCGGCCGTCGCCGTCGATGCCCTCGTCGTGACCGAGCGGCGAGCCCCGGACTGGGACTTCGAAGACCCTGGCGGCGGCGACGACCGACCCGACTGATCACGCCGTGACCGTCCACCGCACTCAGGAGATCGAGATGACCGCCACCGCCAACCCGACCACCACCAAGCCGACCTCTTCGACCCTCTACTTCGGGCCGTGGTACCGCCGCTCGCCGTTCTTCGAGAAGACGCTCGAGGCCGGCTGCTCGGCCTACGACATCTACAACCACATGTACCTGCCCGGCTACTACGCCGACCCGGTCGAGGAGTACTGGGCGCTGCTCAACGGCGTCACCGTGTGGGACGTCTCGGTCGAGCGGATCGTCGAGATCACCGGCCCCGACTCGTCGGCCTTCGTCAACAGCCTGACCTGCCGGGACCTCACGACGTGCGCCGTCGGCCAGGGCAAGTACGTCCTGATCACCGCCGACGACGGCGGGATCGTCAACGCCCCGGTCCTGCTGCGGGTCCAGGAGAACCGCTGGTGGCTGGCCCTGGCCGACTCCGATGCCGGGCTGTGGGCCCGCGGCGTGGCCGTCCATTCGAACCTCGACGTCAAGGTTCGCGAGCCGGAGGTCTACCCGATCCAGGTCCAGGGCCCGCGTTCGAAGGACGTCATGCAGGCGCTGTTCGGCGATGCGGTCCTCTCGATCAAGTACTACTGGACTCTCACGACCGAGCTGGACGGGATCCCGGTGGTCATCAGCCGGACGGGCTGGACCGGCGAGGTCGGGTACGAGGTTTACCTCCGGGATCCGTCGCGCGGGCCCGAGCTGTGGGACCGGGTCATGGACGCCGGCCGGCCGTACGACATTCGACCGATCGCGCCGTGCGAGGCCCGGCGCATCGAGGCCGGCATCTTCAACTACGGCTCTGACATGTCGATCGAGAACAACCCGTTCGAGATCATGGGCCTCGAGCGCCTCGTCGAGCCGCAGGCGGCCGACTACATCGGCAAGGCCGCGCTCGAGCGGATCCGGGCCGAGGGCGTGTCGCGCAAGCTCGTCGGGATCGAGGCGCCCGGTGCGGCGCTGCCGTTCGAGCTGGCCGAGAAGCGGCCGGCCCTCCACCGCGGCGAGCCGGTCGGCACGGTCACCGACCTCATCTGGAGCCCGCGCCTCGAGCGCAACATCGGCTACGTCTGGCTGCCGATCGCGCTGGCCGGACCGGGGACCGAGCTGGAGATCGTCGCTCCCGACGGCGAGCTGTGGCCGGCCCGCAGCGCGGCGCTGCCGTTCCTCGACCCGAAGAAGCAGGTGCCGCTGGGGAAGTAGGGCCGCGCCGGCGGCGCCGCGGCCGCGCCCGGCCGACGCCCCGCCGGCCGATACCCCGCCGGCCGATACGCCACGATTCTTCTTGAAGCAGACACCTCGGCGCCGTTCGGGCGTAGTGGTCAGGCGTCGGGGCGGTCGCAGGCCCGCCGCGGGCACAGGATTCGACGTCACGTCGCAAACGTGCGCGTCAGGTTTCCACTTCGGAGCCGGCCCAGCGGTCGGAGCTGCCCGAAATCAGCCCAAGGTGTGTGCTTGAAGCAGAATCTCTGCGTCGGGGAAGCCGGCCAGGCCCGTGGCGCATCTCGATGCACAGGCCGCGGAGCCGGCCCGGTCGGCTAGGCCGAACCCTCTTCGGCGTCGGCATCGACCGGCCGGGCCGAGGGGCCGCGGAAGGCGCCGACGCGCCAGCTGATCAGCAGCGCCAGCCCGACGAGGGCGATGACGATCGAGGAGATGGCGTTGATCTGGGGGGTCACGCCGAACTTGATCGAGCTGTAGATGGCGATCGGCAGGGTCGTCGAGCCGACACCGGCCTGGAACGAGGTGATGATCAGGTCGTCGACCGAGAGGGCGAACGCCAGCATCGCCCCGGCCGCGATCGCCGGGGCCAGGAGCGGCAGCGTGACGTGCCGGAAGGTGCCAACGGCCGAAGCCCCGAGGTCCCGCGCCGCCTCCTCGCGCGCCGGGTCGAGTGACGCGGCCCGGGCGCGGACGGTGATCGCGACGTAGGAGATGCAGAACGTGATGTGGGCCAGGGCGATCTGGCCCATCGAGCCGTTCCAGCCGAAGAGCTGGCTGAAGAACACCAGCAGGCTGATGCCGACGACGATCTCGGGCGTGACCATCGGCAGCAGCAGGAGCGTCTGGACGCCGCCGGAGCCGCGGAACCGGAGTCGAGCGAGGCCCAGGCCGAGGAGCGAGCCGAGGAGCGTGGCGCCGACGACCGCGAGAGCCGCCACCTGGAGGGTGATCCAGACCGCGTCGAGCAGGCGGTCGTTCTGGAGAAGCGCGGGGTACCAGTCGAGGGTAAATCCCTGCCAGATGAAGACGCGTCGAGAGTCGTTGAAGCTGAAGATGACCAGGATGACGATCGGCGCGAACAGGAACGCGTAGGTCAGTGCCGCGAAGCCACTCAGCCAGCGACTCGGTCGCTCCGTCATCCGATCAGCTCCCGGCGCAGGCTCCGTAGCCCGGCGAGGGTGCCCACGATCGTGACGCCCATCAGCATGAACCCGAGGGCCGAGCCGTAGGGCCAGTCACGCCCGCTGGTGAAGATGACCTGGACGATCTTGGCGATCGTCGTCGTGTCGGCGCCGCCGAGCAGGTCCGGCGTCACCCAGTCCCCGAGGGCCGGGATGAAGACCAGCAGCGAGGCGGCCACGATCCCCGGCATCGTCAACGGCAGGGTCACGTGGAGGAAGGCGCCCCTGCCCGAGGCATACAGGTCCCGGCCGGCCTGGACGAGGCGCTGGTCCAGCCGGTCGATCGACACGAACAGCGGCAGGATTGCGAACGGCAGGAAGCCGTAGACCATCCCGAGGATCACCGAGAAGTCGGTGTTGAGCATCTGGATCGGGTCGGCCAGGAGACCGGTCTCGATGAGCGCGGAGTTCACCACGCCGTTGTCGCGCAGGATGATCATCCAGGCGTAGGACCGGATGAGGTAGCTCGTCCAGAACGGCAGCATGACCAGAACGAGCAGCGCGATCTTGCGGCGGCCGCCGTACCGCGAGATCCAGTAGGCCACCGGGTAGCCGATCGCCAGCGACACGACCGTGGTCGTCGTGGCGTAGTAGAGCGACTTGGCGAACGCCGGCAGGAACGCCGGCTGGAGGGCCCGCGCGTAGTTGTCGAGCGTCGGCTGGCCGAGGACCAGGTGACCGGCGTCGTCGAGCGAGCCGAGGCTGATGACCGCGATGATGACCAGCGGCGCCACGAACAGCGCCGCCAGCCACAGGACACCGGGCATGACGAGCACCCCGGTGACGACGCGGCCGCTACCGGCGGCGATCCGCGAGGCAGCACGTGGCGCCGAAGGCCGCGGGACGGCCTCCGGTGCCGGTGCCGCAGCAGAGGTCAACCGAGGGTCATCCGGCCCTGAGCTGTGTCCAGCGGTCGGTGTACTTCGCGAGGTCGGCCGGGGCCAGGTAGGCCAGCTCGACCAGCTCGGCCAGGACCTCCGCTGGCGGGTTCAGCCGCGGGTCGTCGCGGATGTAGTCGTCGATCATCGGCAGGGCCGCCTCGTTGGGCCCCATGTAGCCGATCCAGTTGGTGTTCTCGGCGCTGATCTGGGCGTCGAGGTTGAAATTGATCCAGAGGTGGGCCGCGATCGGGTGCGGGGCGCCCGAGAGGACGACCATGACGTCGTTGCCCTTGATCGAGCCCTCTTCGGGGATGACGTAGCGGATCCGTGCCTTCTCGTAGGTCATCTGGACCCAGTCGCCCGACCAGCAGTGGCTGAGATCGACGGTCCCGCCGACCATGTCGCCGATGTCGTCCTGGGTGTACAGGCGCAGCAGCGGCTTCTGCTCCGCGAGCGAGGCGAGGATCTGGTCCAGCTCGCCGAGGTCGGTCGTGTTCGGCGACAGGCCGAGGCGAAACGCGGCGGCGGCGAAGCACTCTCGCACGTCGTCGAGCATCGCCATCCGGTTGTCGAGGGCCGGGTCCCAGAGGGTGTCCCAGCTCGTCAGGTCGCCGTCGATCCGGCGTGGATCCCAGGCGTAGCCGGTCGTCCACCAGGCGTTCGGCACCGAGTACTGGTTGCCAGGGTCGTAGCCCGGGTTCTGCCACTGCGGGGAGAGGTTGGCAAGGTTCGGGATCAGCGAATGGTCGAGCGCCCGGACGGTCCCATCGGCGATGAAGGCCGGCATCCAGGTGGACGCCGGGTACGACACGTCGTAGCCGCCACCCTTGCCGTCGCTCTGGAGCTTGCCGATCTGGGTTGCTTCGTCGGGGAAGAGGTCGTAGGTGACCTTGATCCCGTACTGGTCCTCGAACTTGGCGACGGTCTCCTCGCCGATGTAGCCGTCCCAGTTGTAGACGTACAGCTCGCCCTCGGGCTCCGGCACGGCAGTCGGTTCGGCGGTCGGCTCCGGCGTGGCCTCGGCGGTCGTCGTGCCGGCGGGCGTCGGCGATGGGGTCGCCGGCGCTGCCGTCGGACTCGCCGCCGGGCTCGCGCAGGCGACCAGCAGCTGTGTCAGGGCGGCGTAGGCGCCGAAGGCTCCGACGCGGGCGATGAACTCCCGGCGGCTCCAACCCGCCTTCGCGAGCTTGTGGTTGAGGGCGTCGTCGAAGGTGACGCCGGGGGGCTTGCGGTCTCCGCTCATGACGCTTCCTCCACTACCGCCTCCGCCCGATCGCCCAGGATGAGGGCGTCGGCCGGAGACCAGGCCAGGGCCACGGCATCCCCCGAAGCGAAACGCGACCCATTCTTGCCGGCGAGCACGGTCAGCCCGAGGCCGCCATGCGTCCGAACCAGGTATTGGACGGCCGAGCCGAGGTACGCGACCTGCTCGACCTGGGCGGGGAGGTAGTCGGGTCCCGGGGGATCGGCCGCCCGGCCATTGGCGCCCGAGATGCCGATCGATTCGGGTCGAACGCTCAGCTGGATGGTCTGGCCGGGCCGCGCCCCGGTCGTGGCGACGACGCAGCGGTCACCCGAGTTCAGGCGCACGATCGCGGAGGTTGGTTCGACAGCCTCGATCGTGCCGCCGAGGAGGTTGGTCGAGCCGATGAAGTCGGCGACGAAGGAGTTGGTCGGGCGATCGTAGAGGTCATCGGGCCGCCCGACCTGCTGGATGCGGCCGTGATGCATGACCGCGATCCGGTCGCTCATCGTGAGCGCCTCCTCCTGGTCGTGGGTCACGTAGACGAACGTGATCCCGACGTCCATCTGGATGCGCTTGAGCTCGATCTGGAGACGCTTGCGGAGCTTGAGATCGAGGGCCCCGAGCGGCTCGTCGAGCAACAGGACCTGGGGCTCGTTGACGAGCGCCCGGGCGAGGGCCACGCGCTGCTGCTGGCCCCCCGACAGTTCGTGGATCCGCCGCCGCTCGTATCCGGCCAAATGGACCTTGTCGAGGATCTCGCCCGTCCGCTGCTGGGCCTCCCGGCGGTCCACGCCTCGCCGCCGCAACCCGAAGGCGACGTTGCCCGCGACATCGAGATGGGGGAACAGGGCGTAGCTCTGGAAGACCATGTTCACCGGGCGCTTGTCCGGCGGATCGCGGGTCACGTCGCGACCCCGCAGCTCGATCCGACCCGAGGTTGGGAGATCGAAGCCGCCGAGCATTCGCAGGGTCGTCGTCTTGCCGCAGCCCGACGGGCCCAGCAGCGAGAAGAACTCGCCGGAGCCGATCGTCAGCGAGACGTCATCGACCGCGACGACATCGCCGAACCGCTTCGTGAGATTCGAGAGGCGGATCTCGGGTACGGATTCGCCATGAGATTCGAATGGGACGCTCACGACAACCGCGAGAGTACCCGAATTGAGCAGTTGCGCAAATCCAGCCGGATGGCGACGCCCACGCCGGCGTCGCGCCTCTATCCTCGAAGGATGAAATCCGCCGTCGAACGCGAACGGCGCGGCCTCGTCGTCGCCCTCGATGGACCGGCTTCGTCGGGCAAGAGCAGCGTCGGGGCGACGGCGGCCGCTCGCCTCGGCTACCGCTTCTGCGACACCGGCCTGCTGTACCGGGCCGTGACATGGTTGGCGCTCCATCGCGGGGTCGCGCTCGATGACGCGGCCGGGCTGGTGGCCCTGGTCGATGAGGTCCACCTGCTCGACGATGGGACCGGCCGGCTGGCCCGGGTAGCCGTCGACGAGATCGATCGGACCCCCGAGGCTCGCGGACCGGAGGTCGATGCGGCCGTCTCGGCGGTGTCACGCCTGCCCGAGGTGCGGGCCGCCCTCCTGGAGCGTCAGCGGCGGCTGGTCGAGGGCGGTCGAATCGTCATGGCGGGGCGCGACATCGGGACCGTCGTGCTGCCCGATGCCGATCTCAAGATCTACCTCGACGCGTCGGCCGAGGAGCGCGCCCGGCGGCGCGTCCTGGAGCGTGGCCTGGACCCGGAGGGGCCCGAGGCGGCCGAGATCCTCGAGGAGCTTCACCGTCGCGATCGGCTCGATTCGACGCGGCCGGTCGCGCCTCTCAAGGCCGCGTCGGACGCCGTCGTCCTTCACACCGACGGCAACACGCTCGACCAGACGGTCGCCCTGGTGGTCGAGACCATCCAGGCGGCCGAGGCCGCTCCGCCCGCCACCGAGGCCGCTCCGCCGCCCGCCGCCGAGGCGTCGCCCTCGGAGTCGAGCCCGTCCGCTCGGAGGCGCTTCCGCCAGCGCCGCCCGATCGAGCCGACGCCCGTGGCGACCCGCATCACGCCTTACATCTGGTTCGGCGGCCTGGTTCTTCGAACGATTGCCCGGCTCGTCGTGCGACTCCGGATCGAGGGCGACTTGGCCGCCATCCCGGCCTCGGGGCCGCTCATCGTCGCCGCCAACCACGCTTCGAGCGCCGATCCGGTCCTCATCGGAGCGTTCCTCAACAAGCGCCTCGGCCGGCCGCTCAACTGGCTCGGCAAGCGCGAGATCATCGACATGCCGATCCTCGGTCGGCTGTTCCGCTGGGCCGGCATCCACCCGGTCGACCGCGAGGCCGCGGACCTGGAAGCGTTCCGGGCCGCGATGCGGGTGCTCGATGCGGGCCAGGTGCTCGCGGTGTTCCCCGAGGGGACGCGCAGCCGGGACGGCGCGCTGCAGCCCGTGCGGGAGGGCGTTGGGATGCTCGCGGTTCGGAGTGGCGCGCCGGTTCTGCCGGTCGCCGTCGTCGACAGCGACCTGGCTTGGCCGCGCGGCCATCTCCTGCCGCGCTTGCGGCGGACGATCACGATGCGCGTTGGCGAGCCATTCACGGTGAGCGGCGAGGCCGAGCAGGGTGGCGCGCCGGCTCCGAAGCGAGGCCGCCGCGGTACGACCGCGGCCGCCACGCGCGTCGTCATGACCCGGATCGCGGAGCTGCTCCCGCCGCGCCAACGCGGCGTGTACGCCGCGGAGGTGGGCGGCCCGTCCTCTTAGTGGTCGGGCCGTCTCCCCGCACTGCCCTGTTCCGGCCGATGACCGTGCATCAGGAGCGTGATTCTTCGGCTGAAGGGCGGCGGAAGGGCCCGGCGACACTTGGGGGCCGGGGGTCAGGCCTTTCCAGCCGATGAATCATGCGTGCCACGTGTCATTCGTGGGCCGAACCGGGGTTGAACGGGGCCGGGCAAGATCCAGGCGAAGAATCGTGCATCTGGCGCGGGGTCGGCGGCGGAGACCGCCGAGGTGAGCGTTGGCACGTCGGCGCACCCTCGACTCACGGCTCCGAGGCGCCCTCGTGGGATACTGGCAGCGTGAAGGAAGGAGCGGCCTCAGCGCCGCAGGCACCATCGCGGCAGGCGGCAACGCCGCACGGCACTGTCGAGGAGATCCGGATCGCGAAGCGGACCGGGTTCTGCTACGGCGTGCGCGAGGCCATCGACAAGGCCAAAGAATCGAGCGCAGGCGGCAAGAAGACCCACACCCTCGGCCAGGTCGTCCACAACGAGGGCGTGATCCGCGATCTCCAGACGCTGGGGATCGCGACTGTCGACACCCTCGACGACGTCAACGAGGGCGCCGCCGTCGTCATTCGAGCGCATGGCGTCCGGCCCGAGGTGATGGAGCGGGCGAACGCCAGGGGCCTCGAGGTCATCGACGGCACCTGCACCTGGGTGATCCAGGAGCAGAAGGAGATCGTCAAGCTCGTCGAGGAGGGCTACACGATCGTCCTGCTCGGCACCCCCAAGCACCCGGAGGTCGTGGGGCTCCTCGGCTTCGCGCCCGATGCGATCGTCGTCGACGAAGGGGAGGACTGGGACCAGATCCCGCGCAAGAAGAAGATGGCCCTCATCAGCCAGTCGACCCAGCCGCCCTGGAAGTTCGAGAAGCTGGCGGCGTTCATGGTCGGTCGAAGCCACGAGCTCAAGATCGTCAACACCGTCTGCCCGGTCACGATCCGGCGCCAGGAGGACACGATCGAGGCCGCTCGCGAGGTCGACCTGATGGTCGTCGTCGGTGGCCGCAGCTCCGCCAACACCAAGGAGCTGACGCGGCTGTGCGGGATCGCGGGGACGCGGGCGATCCAGATCGAGGGCGTTCGAGACCTCGAGGACGGTGGCCCGTTCGAGGGCGCCCGGGTGGTCGGCGTCACCGGTGGAACCTCAACCCCGATCGAGGACCTCCACGCGGTCGCGAAGCGGATCCTCGAGCTCGCCGGGACGCCGGACGCCCGCGCGAATGCAGAGGCGAAGGCCGACGCCGCCTTCGCGGAGGCTGCCACACCCGCCGGTCGAACGACCTCGCTCCCCGCGGCGAACGTCCCCACCGTCGCCGCCGGGTAGGCGGCGGGCGCGGGCAGGCAGCGATGGCCCCGCGGCGGACGGCGAGGGCTCGAAGGGCTGGCCGAGGCGGCCGTGGCTCCGCCGCGACCGGCCCCATCAGCGGGATTCCGATCGTGGCGATCGTCGGTCGCCCGAACGTCGGCAAGAGCACCCTGTTCAACCGCGTGGTGGGGGAGCGCGCGGCGATCGTCGAGGATCGGGCGCGGACGACACGCGACCGGCTGTACGGCGAGGCCGAGTGGAACGCCCGCCGCTTCCTCGTCGTGGACACCGGCGGCCTGGAGGCGGGCACCGACGACCCGATCGAGGCGCGGGTCCAGGACCAGGCCCGGGTCGCGATCGACGAGGCCGACGTCATCGTCTTCGTGGTCGACGCGATCAGCGGCCTGACGCCCGCCGACCTGGAGGCGGCCGAGTTGCTGCGCCGAGCGAAGGCGCCGGTGCTCGTCGCGGTCAACAAGGCCGACAACCCCAAGCGCGAGCTGGAGGCGGCCGAGTTCTGGCAGCTCGGCTGGGAGCAGACCTATCCCATTGCCGCGTCCCATGGCCGCGGCGTCGCCGACCTGCTCGACGAGATCGTCCTGGCCCTGCCGCCGGAGAGCGAGGAGGAGCTGGCCCGCAAACAGCGCGAGGCCGAGGCAGAGGCGTTCGCCCGCGAGGTCGAGACCGGGAAGCTCGAACCGATCGTGGTCGGCGAGGACGGCGAGGAGCTCGACGGGGCCGAACTGGCGGACCTCGTAGAGGACGAGGCTGCGGCCGACGCACTCGGCGAGGCGGTCGACGACGAAGCCCGCCGCTGGGACGCCCTGATGGCGGCCGAATCGGAGGCCGCGCCCCCGGCGATCGCCCTGGTCGGCCGGCCGAATGTCGGCAAGTCCAGCCTCCTCAACGCGCTGCTCAAGCAGGAGCGCTCGATCGTGTCCGAGGTGCCAGGGACGACCCGCGACGCGATCGATACGCGGCTGCCGTGGGGCCGGACCGAGATCGTGCTGATCGACACCGCCGGGATCCGACGCCGGGGCAAGGTTGCAGGAGGCGCCGCCGCCGAGCGCTTCTCGGCCCTTCGCTCGATGAAGGCCATCGCCCGGGCCGACGTCGCGGTGCTGCTGATCGACGCGGTCGACGGGCTGACTGCCCAGGACGCGCACATCGCGGGCTACGTCGTGGAGGAGGGCCGTGGCCTCGTCGTGGCCGTCAACAAGTGGGACGCGGTCGAAGACAAGACCGGCCGGACCTTCGACCAATACGTCACCTGGATCCGCGCCGAGGCGCCGTTCCTCGACTTCGCCCCGGTCGTGTCGATCTCGGCCAGGACCGGCCAGCGTGTCGAGCGGGCCCTCGAGCTGGCGGTCGACGCCTGGGCCGAGCGACGGAGGCGGATCCCGACGGCCGAGCTGAATCGCGTCGTCACCGACGCGGTCCGGCGGCAGGAGCCGCCGATGACGAAGGGCCGCCGGCCGAAGCTGTTCTATGCGACCCAGGCGACCGTGGCGCCACCGACGTTCGTGTTCTTCGCCCGCGACGCGGACGCCGTCCACTTCAGCTACCAGCGCTACCTCGAGAACCGGATCCGCGACGAGTTCGGCTTCCTCGGCACGCCGCTGCGCCTCGTGTTCCGCGAGCGATCGGGCGAGCGCCTGCGGCGACGGGCTGGGTCGCGACGACGAGCTGCGAGCCCGGCCAGCTGCGGGGGGCGGCGGCGATGAGCCGCGTGGCCGTCATCGGTGCGGGGGCGTGGGGCACGACGCTGGCGCGCGTCATCGGGCGAACCGAGCCGGTGACGCTCCTGGCGCACTCCGAGGAGACCGCCGCTCGCATCGCCTCGACTCGAACGAACGAGAAACGCCTGCCGGGGATCGAGCTGCCCCCGACGATCGAGGTGACCGCCGATCCGCTCCGGCTCCGCGAGGCGGCCGATCTCGTCGTCGTGGCCGTCCCGTCGGCCCACCTTCGAACGACGATGGAGCGGGTGGCGGGGCACATCCCGGAGTCCGCCGACCTCGTCTCGGTCGTCAAGGGCCTCGAACGCGGAACCCTGCTTCGAATGACCCAGGTCATCGCCGCCGCCGGCCGCATCGAGCCTCGTCGCATTGCCGCCCTGTCCGGTCCCACCCTGGCCCAGGAGATCGCGAACCGGCTGCCCGCGTCGGCGGTCGTCGCCTCGGAGGATCCCGCCCTCGGCGAGCGGGTCGTGCGGCGACTCGGGCGACGCCGGTTCCGGCTGTACACGAATGCCGACGTGCTGGGGGTCGAACTGTGCGGGGCGCTCAAGAACATCGTCGCCATCGCCGCCGGCGCGGTCGACGAGCTGGGCTGGGGTGATAACGGCAAGGCCGGACTGATGACCAGGGGTCTCGCCGAGATGACGCGCCTCGGCATCGCGATGGGCGCCAACCCGCTGACCTTCGCCGGCCTGGCCGGCCTCGGCGACGTCATCGCGACCTGCGGCTCGAAGCTGTCGCGCAACCACCGCCTCGGCGAGGAGCTCGCCAAGGGCCGTTCGTGGTCGGACATCGAAGCCGGGCTGCCTGGCGTCGCCGAGGGCGCCTACACGGTCGATGCCGCCTTGGCGCTGTCCGCCCGGCACGGCGTGGAAATGCCGATCGCACGCGAGGTCCACAACGCGCTGTTCGAGGGCAAGAGCGTCCAGCGCTGCCTGATCGACCTGCTGTCGCGCGAGTCGAAGGACGAGCTCGCCGACTTCGAACGCTGGATCGACCGGCTGCAGGCCGATGGTCCCGAGCGCCCGGCGGCTGTCACCACGGCGACATCTTCGAGCGCGATCATTCGATCATGAAGAATCAGACGACAGATCTCCAGGCTCGCCTGCGCGAGCTGAGCCCGCTCCAGTACCAGGTCACCCAGGAAGGCGGCACGGAGCGCGCCTTCAGTGGCGCCTACTGGGACCACCACGGCGACGGCACCTATCGCTGCGTCGTCTGTCACACGCCGCTGTTCGACTCGACGACGAAGTACGAGTCCGGCACCGGTTGGCCGAGCTTCTATGACGTCCTCGAGAGCGATCGCGTCGAGA
Source organism: Chloroflexota bacterium (assembly GCA_012026785.1). Lineage (GTDB taxonomy): Bacteria > Chloroflexota > Limnocylindria > Limnocylindrales > CSP1-4 > UBA5189. The sequence continues at coordinate 27,300 of VEOW01000201.1, forward strand.
CGCACGAGGACAGCTCCTTCGGGATGCGCCGGATCGAGGCCCGCTGCGCGACGTGCGGCGCGCACCTCGGCCACGTCTTCCCCGACGGCCCGCGCCCGACCGGCCTGCGCTACTGCATGAACTCAGCCGCGCTGGACTTCGAACCGAGGTCGCCCGACTCGCCTACAGGCTGAACCCGAGCCAGACGAGCCAGACGACGATCCCGGCCATCGGCACGAGAAAGGCTCCCATCTGGATCCGGCTCGGCTCCCGCTCGGCAGTGAGCACACCCGGTTGGCTGGCCAGCCACGCGACGATCAGGATGCCGAGCGCGATGCTCACGATGCCCAGCCAGCCGAGCTCGACAGGCAGCGCGCCATTGGCGATGGCCAGGACCGACACCGCGCCGATCCACGCGAGGAAGGCCAGGAAACCCATCGTGATGACCGCCGCGACGCGACGGAACTCGATCAGCCGCAGCGTGATCGCGAGCTCACCCAGGCCGATGAACCCTACACCGAGGATGCCCGCCCACATGACGAGGGCCTCGAGCGCGCCTCCAGCCAGCTGACCGTTGGCGGCCACGATCGTCGGCACGGCAAGCACGGCAAAGCCGACGAACGCCCACTCCGCGATGCGGTCGAAGCGTGCGTCCTTCGTCACGAAGAAGGCCACGAGGCAGAGCAGCGCGAGGCCGAACAGGACACCCGCACCGACAGCGATCCACGGCATCGCGTCCCTCCTTGCCAGAAGCGTGGCAACTTCACGTCCCGGTGGCAAGGGACCGCCGTCCCGGACGGCCGGCATTGCTCGAGCTGGCGCCGGAGGCGAGGCTGCTAGACTCGGAATTCCGGTCGGGGCGTGGCGCAGCCTGGTAGCGCACCAGTCTGGGGGACTGGTGGTCGCCGGTTCAAATCCGGCCGCCCCGACCAACATCCCCGTTCGAAAGAGGCTGAGATGGCCACCGATCTGACGATCGCGCTCGTGAACCGGCCCGGGTCGCTGGCGGCTGCGAGCGAGGCCCTCGGCCGAGCCGGGATCAACATCGACGGCGCGTGCGGATACGTCTGCGGCGAGATCGGCAACTACCACGTCCTCGTGGCCGAGCCGGAGCGGGCCCGCCACGCGTTGATCGACGCGGGCTTCGAGATCATCGACGAGCGGCTGGTCGCGGTGTGCGCGGTCGACGACCGGCCGGGCGCGGCGGCCGCGCTGTTGCGTCGGGTCGCCGACCGGGGGAGCAACGTCGACCTGTTGTACCTGACCGGCGGCAAGCTGGTCGTGGGTGGTGACGACGTCGCGGCCATCGAGCGCGCCCTGGCCTGATCCGCGGGAGAGACGCCGTCGGGTCCTCGGGCTGGAGCGGCCGGCGGCTAGCGGCTAACGGGTGGTGCCGTCGTCGTGTCGGGCATGGGCGGCCCGTTCGGCGTGGTGGTAGCGATTGCGAGCGGCGGTCTCCTCGGCGTGCGTGGCCGACACGGCGGCCTCCGCATCGGCGAGGGACTCGGCTCGATTCTCCTGCGCGAACGTGGCCGCGCGGTCGGCAGCCTCGCGGGCGACGTGGGCCGTCCGCTCGGCGTGCTTCGCGGCTCGCGCGGCGATTCGCGCGATCTCCTGGGCCGCCAGCGCGTCCTTGTCCGAGCGCTCGACCGACGCCCTGGCGAGCTTCGCGAGCCGATCCGCGAGCTCTGCCGCCCGGGTGGCCTCGCGCCACTGCTCGAGGAGCTCGGCCGTGCTCAGGGGCTCTTCCAACATGCGTTGCTCCTATGTCAAGCCGCGACCGCTGTCAAGGGAGCAAGCGATCGCGGCTTGGATGGCTTCGTCGACAGAGAGCCGCCGGAAGACCTCGTCGCTCA
>VEOW01000055.1 GCA_012026785.1 Chloroflexota bacterium
ACGATCCTCTCTCCTGGTGGTCAGCAGTCGCGCCGTCGGTACTCCGGCGCGCGTGAACCTGATGATTGCATACACAGTATAAGCCCCGTTTGCAATACCTATGGGGCAATCGTACCGCTAGGAGGTAAGTCCTATGGCTACACCGGGACAGGATTGATACTCTCCGGTGCAATAGGATCACGCCCGCGTTGGCGATGTGAGGTGGAGGTGACAGCACGCACCATTCCTAGCAGAACAAGTCATCATTCGGGTTGCATTTTGTCCGCGACCCAGCGTACACTAGTCGCATGGCAAGAGCGCCTCGCGACACCGATCCGATCAGCCTGGACTTTCGCCGGTTGCGCCAGCGGCGTCGGATGCTCGACATCCCCCAGCGCGAGCTGGCCGAACGGGTCGGCGTCCACCGCAACGCGATCTCCTATTGGGAGACTGGCCGGCGGATGCCCACGGCGCTCGATCTCGCAAAGCTCGGCCGCGCCCTCGGCTCTCCCCCGTGGGAGCTGTACGACGTGGTCGATGTGGACGGCAATCCCATCTCAAAGCCGTGGGTCGGCTACCGATGAACGGACGGGAGTTCGTGTCGTCGGCCCCTGCCCTAGCGCGTGCGCTCGCCGCCATGGTCGCGGGCGCGGAGGAGAGAGGTGTCCAGGACTCCCGAGCCTCGGATGCCGATGTTCGACCAGCACATCGGCCCGATGTTGTCCCCGTCCGTCGAGGTGAACCCCATCGACGGAACCGTCGATCTGGTCTGGTCGTCCAGAATGGCTCCGGCGCGCATCGTCATGAGCTTGGCGAGCGTGGAAGAGTTGCAGCAGCTCATTCGCAACGCGATCGAGGCGGTGCAGCGTGAACACGCTCGCACCGCCGCGACGACGCCAGCGTAGTCCGGAGCCGGGATCGGCGGAGTGGCTCACCCTCCGCCGATCCGGCCTCGGGGCCACCGATGCTGCGGTCGTCGCCGGCCGCAGCCGGTTCGCCTCCCCGTTCGACAAGTTCGGGGAGATGCTCGGACGCACGGCCCCGAAGATCGCCACGGAGGCGATGGAGTGGGGCGTCATCCTGGAGCGGCCGGTCGGCCTCAAGTGGGCCGCCGACACCGGCCGGACCGTCCGCCACAACGGCTTCACCTACTGGCTGGAGGACGGCATCTTCTCCCACTACGACTTCGATGTGGGGGGCGAGGCGGCCATCCTTGAGGTCAAGACCGCGTCGGCCTACGGCCAGCGCGAGTGGGGCGAGCAGGACACCGACCAGGTCCCCACGGAGTATCTCCTCCAGGCGCAGCACGAAATCATGTGCCGGCCGGGGATCGAGCGGTGCTACATCGCCGTCCTCATCGGGGGCCAGAAACTCCAGCGGTACGTTGTCGAGCGCGACGACGAGCTGATCGGCCATCTCCTCACGATCGAGCGCAACTTCCTCGCCCGCACCCGCGCCGGCATCCCGCCGGAGATCGACGGGTCGGAAGCGGCGACGGAGTACCTCCGCTCGGTCCACCCCAAGGACGACGGCACGCAGATCGACCTGTCGCCGGATGTCGAGAACGCCGCGCGCGAGTACCTCGCCCTCAAGGCGCAGGAGAAGGAGCTGGCGGAGAAGATCGCCTTGCAGGGCAACCTCCTCCGCGAGCGGCTGGCCGCGGCGAGCAGCGCCATCGGGCGCGAGGTCAAGGTGACCTACCGCACGTCGAAGGACCGGACCGAAACCAATTGGAAGGCCATCGCCAACTTCATGCTCGACCGCTTCGGCCGGGAGCAGGAGTTGATCGACCAGTACACGGAGACGAAGCCGGGGGCGCGCCCGCTCATCGTGACCTGGATCGGCGACCTATGACCACGTTCGCGCCGCCCGAGACGCGACGATCGGGCGCGGCCAGAAGGGCGAACGAAACCAGGAGGGCGAAGCGGCTCGCGGACAAGCTGCGAGTGATGTCGCAGTTCGACAAGGCCCCTGTCAGGGAGGCCGTGGCCGACTTCCTCGGCCAGTACGGGAAGACCGTGGCCGACCTTCACGGAATGTCGGGGGAGTCCGCGGCGCTGTTTGCCGCCCGTGGGATGCGGGTTCGCTCCCATGACACCGGGACGTACATCGCGAGCCGCCTGTCGGCCCCGCGGGAAGCGGTGAGTGCGGCGATGGAGTGGATGGGCTGCGAGGCAGGCTACGACTTCTTCGCCACCGACATCACGGAGTCGTTCCCCTTTGTCCGGACTGCCTACATTGACCTGTGCGGACCCTACGAGGCTCCGACATCCCGCATCGTCAGGGCCGCCGTCGAGGCGGGGCTGTGGGCCTTCGCCTTGACGGTCGAGTTGTCGCGCACCGATGGCGGGAGAGCGCGCGGCCAGGAGTGGTATCTGCGCCACGCGTTCCTGCGGCTACAAGAGGACGCACCCGGCTACTGCCTCCACGCCGATCCAATCGAGTACCGCGGCGTCGCGAATATCCCGATGGCCGTGTTTCTCCTGCACCGGGTCGATGTGGTGACCAAGGCCGAATACCGGCGCCTTGTCGGGCGCCTGCCGGACCTGTTTGATGAGCGAGTGCGGGCGGCGGCGCGGATGCTGAACGTCGGGTACGCCTACTTCAAGCAGCGCTATGTCGAGGCCGACGCCGAGAGTCGGTTCGTCCAGGGTGTCCTCGGAGCGCTGGACGGACCCTGGAAGGAGGAGACGTGAGCGACAACAAGGCGCTCCAGGTCGCGCGCGACAACTACGTCGCCGTGCGGCAGGAGATCAGCGACAAGGCGACGAGCGAGCTTGCGAAGCTCCTCCCGCCGGACAAGGCGGAGCGGTTCGTCGCCATCGGGCTGCGGTCCCTCGCCAAGAACCCGGACCTTCTGACGGCATCGCCCAAGAGCCTGACGAACGCCTTCTACGACGCGGCCGTCCTCGGCC
>VEOW01000039.1 GCA_012026785.1 Chloroflexota bacterium
CACGGCGGAGCCGATCGGTTCGAAGCGGGGGTCGGCCAACCGGACGAGCAGACGGACCGGTGGTGGCGTTGCGGGCCCGGAACGTCGCCGTCGTATCGACGCGACCGGTCACCGGCCGGGTCGGCTTCTCGGGCGGGGGCCACGCGGCATGGCGCCGGCCGTTGCCGGAGCCGCTGCCGTTGGCGGCCCGCAGCTCCTCGTACGCCCGATTGATCTCGGCCATCCGTCGCGTCGCCCGAGCGGCGGCCGCGGGGTCCGATTCGGCGAGGTCCGGATGGTGCTCCCGGGCCAGGCGGCGCCAGGCCGCCTTGATGGTCGCCTGGCCCGCATCGCGGGGCACGCCGAGCACGTCGTGAGGGTCCCTTCTGGGCACGAGCCAAGTGTATTCGGCCGCCCGCTTGACACCGGCGCCCCGGTCGAGTCACCTGTCACCGTGACCCGACGTCGCCCCGGCCGCCGTGCCGGCATCACCGCTGCCCTCGCGATGAGTCCCATCGCCGCCTGGCGATTCGCCCAGGCGTACCGGGCCCGCGCCGGCTACCCGCACCGCCACCCGCCGGAGCTGGAGCCGGCCGATCTGGGCTTGCCCTTCGAACCCGTCGAGGTGCCGTCCGACGGCGGGCTGCGCCTGCCCGGCTGGTGGATCCCGGCCCGAGGGGATCCAACCGGCCCGGCCGTGCTGCTCGTCCACGGCTGGGAGTCGGCGCGCGACCGGACCCTGCCGAATGCCGCGATCCTCCACGCCGCCGGCCTCCACGTGCTGACCATCGATGTCCGCGGCCACGGCGAGAACCCGGTCGAGGCCCTGCCGGTGACCCCGGGTGAGTTCGGGGCCGACGCCCTGGCCGGCCTGCGCTGGCTGCTCGAACGTCGCGACGTCAGCCGGGGCGGGGTGCTCGGCCACTCGATGGGCGGCGTCGGGGCCCTGCTTGCTGCGGCAGCCGAGCCGCGGACGGCCGCGGTGGTCGCGGGCTCGACGCCGGCCGATCCGTACCGCCTGACCCGCCAGACCTTCCGGCTGGCGCGCCTGCCGCTGCCTGGCCCGCTGGCCTACCCGCTCGCGTGGCTCACGACCCATGTCGTCCTCGAGCCCCGGGGCCACACCGTCCGGTCCGTCTCGGCCGCCGGCGCCGTTGCCCGCTACCGCGGACCGCTGCTGCTCGTGCATGGCGATGCCGACCAGGTTATTCCGATCGCCCACCTGCGACGGCTCGTGCGGCGGGCCCGGCGTTCACGTGCCGGGGACGTTGCCGCTGCCCCGCTCGACGTCCTCGAGCTGCCGGGGGCAGATCACAGCTACCTGTACGAGATCCCGGCCTATCGCGCGTCCATCGCGAGATTCCTCGCTCGGTGGCTCGCAGGGCCGATCGCGCCGGACGCCGCTGCTGCTGCCGCCCTGGCCGTCGAGGTGGAGCGTCCGCCGGAGCGCCGGCACGGCTTCTCGGCCCTGGAGGACGAGCCCGGTGGCCTTCGAACCGTATGGCGCGCGATCCGGGCAGGCGCCCGCGGCGCCCGGCGTACGGTTTGACGGAGGACGGAGATGGACGTCCAGACCGCGATCCGGACGAAGCGGATGGTCCGGGCCTTCGCGTCGCGACCACTCGAGCCCGAGGTGCTCGAGCGGATCCTCGATGCGGGCCGTCACGCGCCGAGCTCCAAGAATAAGCAGCGCTGGGACTTCGTCGTCGTTGATGACCGGGAGCTGCTCGGGCGACTTGCCGGGGTCGGGCCGTTCGCGGGCCATGTGGCCGGGGCAGCCGTGGCCGTGGCGCTCGTCACCCCGGATCCCCACGGCGGCGACGCGCCGCTGTCGCTCCTGTGGGACCTCGGGCTCGCCGCGGAGAACATGATGCTCGCGGCCTGGGAGCTCGGCGTGGGGAGCTGTCCGGCGACCGTCTACGACCACGACCTGGCGCGCGAGCTGCTCGGCTATCCCGATGACCGGTGGTGCGGCTGGATCCTGTCGTTCGGCTATCCGGCAGATCCCGACGACCTGACCCGCCCGCCGCGCCAGGGCGGCCGCAAGGCCCTCGAGGAGATCGTCCACCGCGGAGGCTGGTAGCGCTCGTCATCGGCTTTGGGCTGAGCCGCCCGACGACGCTGCATGGGACGCTCGATTCTTCGCCTGAGCCCTCCTCGACGTCGCCCACAGACCCTCGCGGACGGTTTCAGCCCTCGAAATCGTGCGTGGCACGAGCGGTTCATCGGCTGAGGCCGGGGCTCGTGCGGTTCAGCCGAAGAATCGTGCATGTGACGCGGGGATGACGGGGCAAGCCGCCGCGGCCGACCGCCCACCTCGCCGCTGCGGCTACTCGGCCGTGACCTCCGCGGGCTCCGGCGCGGGTGCCCCCTCGGCCAGGTAGGCCGCGATCGCCGCCTCGAGCCCGACGTCGCGCCCTGCCCGCTCGGACAGCAGCCACTTGTGCTCGAGGACATCGCAGTAGGCCTGGATCGGATCGCGCCGCCCGATCACCGGCAGCAACCGCCGGAGCGTCGGCTCCAGGACCTCGCGCCGCCAGCGCCTCGCGCCCGCCTCCTCGCCGATGCGTCGTGCCCCTCGAACCTCCAACCAGGCGAGGTACTCGCGGAGATCGTTGAGCAGCAGTCGCGCCTGGCCCTCCAGGGCCCGGATGCCGGTCAGCCGCTGGAGCTCGTTGGCATGGAAGTCACGGTTGCTGGTCACGAGGCGGAGCCGCACCTCCGACCCGCCGTCGCCTGGCACCACCTCCACCTCGTCGACGGCGAAGCCGAGGTCGTTGAGGCGCCGGATCTGGCCGCGAATGGCGTGCCGGTCACCGGCCGGCAGTGCCGGCTCCAGGTGCAGCTCGCGCCAGATCGCCTCGTACCGGGCCCGCACGCGCTCGGCCGCCTCGATCGCGTCGTCGAGCCCATCGTCGCGGCCCTGGAGGCGGGCCACGTCCGCGAGCCCGTAGCCGACATTTTCGACGAGGATCTCGAGGTCGTAGGCTCGCTGGCCGTCCGTCAACGACGGGTGGATCTCGCTCGTCTCGGCGTCGACGAGGAAGGCCTGGATCCGATCGCCATCGCGCCGGAAGAGGGTGTTGGCGAGCGAGCAGTCGCCCCAGAAGACGCCGCCGCGGTGGAGGTCGACGAGCAGCCAGGCCATCGCGTCGAGCAGCCGCTCGCGATAGCCGCCGGACCCGATCGGCAGCCGCGCCAGGAGGCGCCGGAACTGCATCGAATGGGCGAGGTACTCGGTGCCCAGGATCGCGTTGCCGGTTTCGGGCTGGCCGGCAACGCCGATCGGAATCACCGCCGGCAGGCCGACGCGTTCGAGATGGCCCAGGACGGCGTACTCCCGCTCGGCGACGAGACGTGGCTCTTCCTTCAGGGCGATGAGCGCGTCGTCGACCACGAGAAACCGGACGAGGTGCCGAGACGGCCCGACCGGCAGCTCGCGGAACGCCAGCTCGTCGGGCCAGTCCGCCAGCGGCAGCTCCCACGGCAGGTCCAGCAGCGGCCCGGCGCGCCGCAGTCTCAGGAACGGGAACGCCGCGGTCATCGGGACGCCATCGCGACGGCCGGCGCGGTACGCGTCAGCGACGCTTTCGCAGGTAGGCGGTCAGCGTCGCGTCGTAGCCGAGCGACTCGTACAGCTGGCGGGCGTCCGGCCGGTGCCGGCCGGCGGTCACCTCGAGAAAGGCCGCCTCGCGCTCCGCGGCGAACACCTCGGCCGCGGCCATCAGGCGGTGGCCGACGCCACGTTCGCGGGCCCCGGGGTCGACGACGAGGGCCAGGACCCGGACGAGGACGTCGTCGTGCTCGAAGCGGGGCACCGCGCGAAGGGCGATGAAGCCGATCGGCTGCTCGTCGAGATCGGCGACGAGGACCGCGCCGTCGGGCGCTTCGAATCGGGCCAGCCGGGCGGTCACGTCACTCGGTCCGGTCGGGTAGCCCTCCTCGGTCAGGAGCGCGGCGATCGCCTCGGCATCGGCCGTGCGCGCGGGACGGACGACGACGTCGGGCGCGGCGATCATGGCTTGATGGTAGCCGCTGGCTCGAGGGCCACGACGTGCGGTCCCCAGGCCGGACCTGGGAGCAACCGCGCCGGGCCGAGCGGTCCGGCCCTCGCGAAGCGACCCGGACGTGTTCTTGCCCGACCACCCGCCGGCGTCCGAAGGTACACCGCCGCGAGGCCCTCGCCGAACCGCGCCAGCGACGCCGCCAACGGCCCCTCGGTATCGGGCTCCAGGAGGAGAACGCTCGGCGCGGCGGATGCCCGTGCGCGACGGACCGTCGCACCGAGCAGCGAATCGCGCGGGAGCGGCTCCCACTCCCCTGCCCCCGACGCCCGGGCTGCCCGCTCCCAGTCGACCGTTGCCAGGCCGATCGCCACGAGCTCGGCCGACGAGAGACCTGCCAGAGCCGGGTCCCGGCCGACGGCTGCTGACCGGGCGGCTTCGGCCTCCGCGAGCAGCCGCCTGACGAGGGCCTCGAACCGGCTCATCGAAGACGGACCGTCGTCAGCGCAGCAGCAGATCGGGGACCGGACCGCCGACGACTTCGAACCCCAGCCCCTCATAGAGCCGCCTCGCCGCCGCATTGTCGACGTCGACGGCGAGATGGATGAGGCGGCATCCGGCGGCCAGCGCGTCGGCCACCGCGAGCGCGGTGACGCGCGCCCCGTAGCCGCGGCGCCGCCAGGCCGGCCGAACCCCGATCGAGGAGAGATACGCGCCGTCGCCGGCGATCGCGACCCGGGCCACGGCGATCGGCTCCTCCGCGGCTCGAAGGAGGAGGATCGTGCAGCCGGGCCGAGCGACGCAAGCGAGCGCGTCGCCCTCGAGGAGCGAGCGCCGCAGGGGATCGACCGCGAAGGCCTCGGCGAGCACGAGCGAGGCCTGCTCGGCCCAGCGACGCCGCGCGAGCCCGCGCCCGGCAGCGACGCCGCCGATCCGATCGACGGCCAGCGGGCCCGGCCAGCGTCGTGACCGGGCGTGGCCGTCCCACGTGGCCGCCAGCGAGACGCACGCAGCGTCGTCGGCGAGGGCCATCCGGCGATCTGCCGATACCTCGTCGAAGCCGTACCGCCGCAGCCGATCCGCCAGATCCGCCGGTTCGGACCCGGCCGGGGCCGGCCGGACGTGCGGCAGCCGATCGAGTGTCGCGAAGAGCGTCACGACCTCGTCGAGGCGGCGGTCGAAGGCCCGCTCGGCGACCGCCCAGCGCGGGGCGATCAGGCGCGTCCAGAACGGCTCGGCGTCCTTGGTGTCGTGGAGCAGCCAACCGTCGCCCAGGTCGCGGATTCGCCGATCCCGCGTCTGCTGCGCCTCGGCCTCGTGCAGCATCACGCGCAGTCCGAGGTCGGGGTCCGAGATCCGATCGGCGATCATCGACGAACCATACGAGAGGAGCGACCGCCGCCGCGCGATCGTCTCGCCGATAGCAGGAGGTTTCTCGGATGGGTCCCATCGCTCGAGCCGGCGCCGGCCTCATCGTCGTTCTGGCCGTCGCCGCCTGTGGCGCGACCGCAACATCGGCCCCGACGACGGGCGGACAGCCCACCGCGGGGCCCCCAACGGAAGCGCCAACGGCCGAGGCCACCGAGGCGCCGACGACCGCTCCGACGACGGCGCCGACGACGGCCGTGGAGGCGACCTGCGTCGACGTCACCGACTCCGGTGAGGCAGCGACGGTCGAGGCCGCAGCCGCGGGGTTCGAGTGGGGGCCCGATCCGATCACGGCCGCCGTCGGCGACGTCATCACCTGGACCAACGCCGACAACGTCCCCCACCGCGTGGCGACCGATGACGGCTCGTGCCGGATGGATTCGAACATCGGCGGCGGCGCGAGCCGGAGCCTCCAGTTCACGGTCGCCGGCGAGTATCCCTACTTCTGCACGGTCCACCCGAACATGAAGGGAACCATCATCATCACCGAGTGACCCTCGGTGACTGGTGGCGCCACGGCGTCATCTACCAGATCTATCCACGGAGCTTCCAGGACTCGAACGGCGACGGGATCGGTGCCCTGGCCGGCGTCACCCGTCGGCTCGACCACCTGAACGACGGGACGCCACGATCGCTCGGCGTCGATGCGATCTGGATCTCGCCGTTCTACCCGTCGCCGCAGTTCGACTTTGGGTACGACGTCGCGGACTACACGGGGGTCGCGCCGGAGTACGGCACGCTCGCCGACTTCGACGAGCTCATCCGCGAGGCCCATCGGCGCGGGATCCGGGTCATCGTCGACTTCGTCCCCAATCACACCTCGCACCGCCACCGGTGGTTCGTCGAATCCCGCGCCGGGCGCGACAGCCCGAAGCGGGATTGGTACGTCTGGCGCGACCCGGGGCCGGGCGGCGGCCCGCCCAACAACTGGCAATCGACGTTCAGCCGCGTCGGCTCGGCCTGGACCTTCGATCCGGTCTCGGAGCAGTACTACCTCCACTCGTTCCTGCCGCAGCAGCCGGACCTCGAATGGTGGAACCCGGCCGTCCGCGCGGCGATGAACGATGTCCTGCGGTTCTGGCTGGACCGCGGCGTCGACGGGTTTCGAATCGACGTCGCCCACAAGATGGCCAAGGACCCGGACCTCGGCGACAACCCGCACGACCTCGGGGTGCCGGGTGCAAGGCGGCGAGACGAGGACTGGGAACCGGAGATCCACGAGATCATCCGCGAGTTCCGCCGGACGATCGACGGCTACGAGGATCGGATGGCCGTCGGCGAGGTCTTCATCCTCGACCCCCGCCGGATGGTCCGCTATTACGGCGAGGCGCTCGACGAGCTCCACCTGGCGTTCAACTTCTCGTTCCTTCGCCAGCCCTGGAATGCCCGCGCATTCCGCGAGGCGGTCGAGCTGTACGAGGACGTCCTGCCGGAGGGTGCCTGGCCGGACTACACCCTGTCGAACCACGACAACCCGCGGGCTCGCTCGCGCTACGACCCCGGCGATGGGGATCCCGCGCGCGGGCAGAACCGGGCCCGCGTCGCGATGCTGATGCTGTTGACGCTGCGCGGCACGCCGTTCCTGTACCAGGGCGAGGAGATCGGCCAGGCCGATGGCGAGGTCCCACCAGAGCGCGTCGTCGACGTCGCCGGACGGGACCCGGAGCGGACGCCGATGCAGTGGGCGCCCGGGCCCGGGGCGGGCTTCACGAGCGGTGAGCCGTGGCTGCCGATCGGGCGTGAGGCCGACGAGGTCAATGTCGCGCTCCAGCAGGATGATCCGGGTTCGATGCTGTCGTTCACTCGGCGCGCGATCTGGTACCGGAAGGCCTCGGCGGCGCTGCGATGGGGCTCGTACCGACCCATCGAGGCCGGGGCCGGAGTCTTCGCCTTCGCCAGGACCGCCGAGGCGGAGGGCGAGCGGCTCGTGGTGGTCCTGGAGTTCGAAGGCCGGGACCGGCGCCTCGATCTGGCGGCCGTCCTCGGGACGGCCGACCGGACCGCGGTCCTCGAGCTGTCGACACGGCCCGGCCGACACGCGGGCAACGTCGATCTTCGAGCACTCGAGCTTGGAGCCGACGAAGGGATCGTGGCGAAGCTCGGGTAACCCGAGCGGATTGTGCCGTGAGCGTCAGCCTCGCGACCGCGTTCGGGGGGTCCAGTACCGGATCATGCAGCCGTGCGCATCGAGACGGCCGACGGCTCCCTGCGGGTCGCGACGACGACCTACAGCCTGGCCATCGACCAGCTCGGGCGATCCGCGGCCCTCGCCGATCCCGCCGGCGAACCCTGGGCGTCCTTGCTCCTGGATTCGTGCCTCCACACCACGGCCGGCCTCGACGAGACGGTCGCGCGGGGCGCCTCGGTCGTGGACCTCGCCGGCGACGGGCACCGCTGGTCCGTGTCGGTCGAGCTGGCGAGTGCCCGATGGCGCCGCAAGGTCGTGTCCCTGTCCGGCGACGAGACGGCCCTGCGATTCTCGGTCGAGGTCGAAGGCACGGGCAGCCTCACCGATGTCGAGTTGCTCGGAGGCTGGAGCTCGGCTGAGCCGTGGGCCGGGACGGGCTTCCACGCGAGCGGTGCCGCGTTTCGATCCGTCATGAGTCCCGGCCCGTCCGACCCCGCCAGGCTCGTCCGGCCGGCCGGTGAGCCGGCGACGCTCGACGTCAGCGCCGGAAGCGGGCCCGGGCGGGGCAACTGGTTCCTCACGCCGCCGCCGCTGTGCTGGTGCCTCTCCCGCGCCGACCCCGGGGCTGGTGACGTGATCCCGGCAGGCCCATGGTTGACGCTGGGCATCGGCGGGCGCGTGGAGGATGCGACGTTCGGGGCGGCGCGCTACGTCCCGGGCGAGCGATCGTTCTCCATTCGGCTGGAGTACGAGGGCCAGACCCGGGTCGATGGCAGGTTCGTCGCTCCATCGATCGTGCTGCTGCCCGGCGCGCCCGCCCCCTACGGCGGCCTGCGGGCGTGGGCGGACGAGCTTCGAGCGCCAGGGCCTCCGGACGCACCGGCCTGGTGGCGCGAGCCGATCTTCTGCGGCTGGGGCGCCCAGTGCGCGCTTGCCGCGGGGACGGGGACCCGCCCGGCGGACCATTCGACCGAGCGCGCCTACGACGGCTTCCTCGCGGCCCTGGAGCGAGAAGGCGTGGAGCCCGGGACGATCGTGATCGACGATCGCTGGCAGCGGGTCTATGGCCTGGGCGAGCCCGACACCGAACGCTGGCCGGACATGGCGGCCTGGATCGAGCGTCGCCACGCGCTGGGGCAGCGGGTGCTCCTGTGGTGGAAGTGCTGGGATCCCGAGGGCATCGATCCGGCGTTGTGCGTGCGCTCGAGCGCCGGCGTGCCCGTGACCGTCGATCCCTCGAATCCGGGCTACGAGGCACTCCTTCGGCGTGAGATTCGGCAGATGCTCGGGGAC
>VEOW01000150.1 GCA_012026785.1 Chloroflexota bacterium
CGTTCGAGGCCGTAGCACGCGGCCTCCTCTTCCCGGCGTTGAGCGAGCTCGGCGACGCCTGGGCGGATGGCCGTGTTGGCGTCGGGGGCGAGCACGTGGCGAGCCACGCCGTGCTGCGCCGCCTCGGGACGGCGCTCGAGGCGACCGGCCATGGCCGGGACGGGCACGGCCAGGTGCTCGTCGGACTCCCGCCTGGCAGCCGCCACGAGCTGGGCGCCCTGGCGTTCGCCATCGCCGCGCGCCGGGCCGATCTTCCGGTCACGTACCTCGGACCCGACCTACCGGTCGAGGACTGGCTGGCGGCGGCGCAGCATGCCGCGGCCGTGGTCATCGGTGTCGTCACCGGGCGTGATCGCCCGGCGGCGCTGCGCCTCCTGGAGCGGCTCCGGGATGAGCGGCCGGACGTGCTGGTCGCGGTCGGGGGGCGAGCGGCACCGGACGTACCCGGGGTCCTGGGCCTCTCGGCCGACCTTGGGACGGCGGTGGCGGAACTCGCCGCGGCGCTCCCGGCCTCGTGACGAGCGACTGGAACGCGAGCGCCTACGACCGGGTCGCCGACCCACAGGCCCGCTGGGGCGCGGTCGTCCTCGACCGCCTGCCGCTCAGCGGCGACGAGCGGGTGCTCGATGCCGGTTGCGGCACGGGACGGGTGACGGCGAAGCACGGCGACGGCTGGCCCGATTCGGGGATCGCGTCCACTTCGTCCAGGCCGACCTCGTGCATCCCCTGCCGATCGATGGCCCGGTCGATGCGATCCTCTCGACCGCGACCGTGACATGACGAGGCCGGCCCCGGGGCGGGACCGGCCTCTGTGCGGCGAGGGTGGGGGCCGGGTCAGCGGCTCTCGACCCTCCGGCCGGCGAGGCGGAGCCCGCCGACCAGCCCGGCCGCCGCGAGGGCGAGGAGGACCAGCGCGGTGGACCAGGCATTGGAGCTCGAGTCGGCGCCCGGCTCGTCGATCGTCGTGGTCGGCGGGGGCGTGAGCGTCGCCTCGAGCGAGCCGATGGCGAAGACGCTGTAGGCCGTGCCGGCCGCGAGATCGAGAGCAGCCGGATCGATGGGGCAGAGCGTGCTGTCCGAGCTGGCGCAGACCTTCAGGTCATAGCTGCCGGCCGGGAAGCTCGCGTACCCGGAGTCGGGCGCGCGATTCGGATAGGTCAGGCCGTCGATGCCGATCGAGTCACCGGCCTGGGTCAGGACGTCGACCGCCGGTGTGTCGGCCGACAGGTGGACGACGCGAACCTGGGCGTTCTCTTCCTCGCCGAGGTCTGGGTCGTCGACGAAGACGTTGACGTCGATCGAGGCGAGAAGGTCGGATGCCGCGACGGTGTACTTCGTGTCCGCCGCGAGATCGAGCGCCCCGACCTCGATCGGGCAGACCGACGGGTCGTCGGACGCGCAGACCTTGACCGCGTAGGTGCCCGGCGGGACCTCGGCATAGTCGCTGATGTCGCCGAACTCGAGGCCCGACAGGCTGTCGACCTTGGCCGCGCTCGCCAGGTCCGCGCCGACGTAGACGTCGACCGACGGCGTGTCCGGCGAGCCATGGAGGACCCGAACCCAGGCCTGGCCGGCGGTCGGCGTCTCCTGGTCATTGGCGGTCACGACCGCCGTGAGCTTCTCGGCGCCGGCCGCCGCAACCGGGCTCACGGCGAGGGCCAGCAGGCCGCCCGCGGTCAGTGCGGCCGTCGTGGCTCGGAGTCTTCGAAGGTTCATCTTGCTCTCCTGCGTGCTTCCTCTGCCTGTATCGTGTTTGTACAGGCCTGTGCAGCAGACTAGCCGTTCTGGCGCCGGAATGTCAAGTGTCTGTCTAATGTTAGTGGAACGAACCGTGAACGGCGAACGGGGAGCCATGCGCTCACCGGTGCCGCGACGAGGCGAAGGAGTCCGGTGCCGCGACGTGGCGAGGGCGTCGGTGCCGCGTGGCGAGGGAGGCCCGGCGTACACTCGAAACCCTGCCGGCCGCGGGGGCCGGCGGGCGACGCGCCACCGCCGTGGCGCAGCAGGCGAGGCTCGGCGTTGCCGAAGAGCTACGTTCGCCTGACCCAGCCGCTCGTGCGCGACACGAGGGGCGGCGAGCTTCGTCCCGCGACCTGGGACGAGGCACTCGACCGGACCGTCGCGGGCTTCCGCGCCGCACTCGACCGGCCTCGGCCGGACGGCGCCAAGGCCCCGATCGGGATCTTCAGCTGCTCGAAGTCGACCAACGAGGTCAACTACGCGGCCCAGAAGCTCTCCCGGCAGGTCCTGGGCAGCAACAACATCGACAGCTGCAACCGCACCTGACACGCGCCATCTGTCGCCGGTCTGGCGACCGTCTTCGGCGCTGGTGGCGGAACCAGCTCATATCGCGAGGCTGAGGAGACCGACCTGATCGTCCTCTGGGGCTCGAACGCCCGGGAGACGCATCCGATCTTCTTCCACCACCTCCTGCGGGGCGTTCGAAATGGCGCCCGGCTGTACGCGGTCGATCCTCGACGGACGAGCTCGGCCGAATGGGCCGACGTCTGGCTCGGGCTCGACGTCGGGTCCGACATCGCCCTGGCGAACGCCGTCGGGCGCGAGATCATCGCCGCGGGCCTGGCGGACCGCGAGTTCATCGAGCGCGCGACCGAGGGCTTCGAGGCCTACCAGGCCAAGGTCGAGTCGTACACCCTCGAGTACGCCGAGCGCGAGACGGGCGTGCCAGCCGACGCGATCCGGGAGCTGGCCCACGCCTTTGCCTCGGCCGACAAGGCGATGATCTGCTGGACCCTCGGCATCACCGAGCATCACAACGCGGTCGACAACGTCCTGGCCCTGATCACCCTCGCGCTGCTGACCGGTCATGTCGGGAAGTACGGCAGCGGCCTCAACCCGCTCCGCGGCCAGAACAACGTCCAGGGCGGCGGCGACATGGGCGCGCTGCCCGATCGGCTGCCGGGCTTCCAGTTCGTCGAGGACGACAACCTCCGTAAGCGCTGCGAGATGGTCTGGGGCTGCGACATCCCGGCCCGGCGCGGCTGGCACCTGTCGGGGATGTTCGAGGCGATGGACCACGGCGAGCTGACCGCCCTTTATGTCATCGGTGAGAACCCGATGCAGTCCGAGGCCGATCGCCACCTCACCGAGCGTCGCCTTCGCGGGCTGGAGTTCATGGTCGTCCAGGACATCTTCATGACCGCGACCGCGGAGATCGCCGACGTCGTCCTGCCGGCGGCCGCGGCGTGGGCCGAGTCGGAGGGCACCGTCACCAACTCGGAGCGGCGCGTCCAGCGGGTGCGGCGGGCGATGGACCCGCCGGGCGAGGCTCGCGACGACCTGTGGATCATCTACGACCTCGCCCGGCGAATGGGCCACGACTGGGGCGAGGCGTCGGCCGAACGGACCTGGGACGAGCTGCGGGCGGTCTCGCCCGTCCACCGCGGGATGACGTATCGCCGTCTCGAGGAGCTCGGCGGCATCCAGTGGCCGTGCTGGGACGAGAACCACCCGGGCGAGCTGTTCCTGCACTCACGGCTGTGGGAGGACCCGGTACCGGGTCTGCGGGCCCCGTTCGTCCCGGTCGACCACGATCCGCCGGTTGACAAGCTGACCGACGACTTCCCGATCCGGCTCACGACCGGCCGTCGACTCGACTCCTACAACACCGGCGTCCAGTCGGGCGGGTTCCGCTCGCCGATGCGCCGCGGCGAGACCCTGGACGTGTCGCCGGAGGACGCGGCGCGGCTGGGGCTCGCCGAGGGCGAGGTGGTGCGTGTCGTCTCGCGCCGAGGGTCCGTCGATGCGCCCGTGCGCATCGATCCGGGGCTGCGGCCGGGCCTGACGTTCATGACCCTCCACTTCCAGGACGACGTCGCGACCAACATCCTGACGATCGACGCGACCGACCCGAAGTCCGGCACGGCCGAGTTCAAGGCCACGGCGATCCGCATCGAGAAGCTCGAGGCACCTGTTCCCGCCTAGCGGCCCGATTCGAGCGCCGTCAGCAGCGCCGGCTCGATGAGCGGCCCGAGCGATGCCGCGAACGTGGCCGTCATGTGGTGGCTGTCGCGGTAGATGATCACGTCGTTGAGCACGACCGGACACGGATCCCCCGGGCACATCAGCGGCGTCACGTCGATGAGCGTCGCGCCGAGCAGCTCCGCGGCCGTCCGCTCCACGATTCCCGGGTCCTTCCCGAACGCCTTTGCCCGCCGCGTCTCGCACTCCCGGACATCCTCGCGATGGCGGGACAGGCAGTACGGGACGTTGTACTTCGAGCTCGGGGTGTCGACGAAGATGGCTTTCGGCCCGGGCAGGCGGTCGATGAGGCGAGCGGCGGCCTCGCCCTGCCGGACCGGGTCGGGATCGGACGCGGTCGAGCTCTCCTGGTCGCCGATGAAGGCGATGATCACCAGGTCCGGCTTCAGATCCTTCACGCGGCGGACGACGGTCTCGCGCCAGGTGTCGCACTCCGTATACATCCGGCCGTACCAATACGAGTACAGCGGCATGTCGACGAAGCGGCAGGATTGCTTGATGAACGGGATGAGCCGCCAACCGTTCGCCTTGGCCATCGGTTCGAGCGCCGGGAACCAGTGAGCGGCGTGGGAGGCGCCGACGACGGCGACCGTGGCCGGGCCCTTCCTGTCGCCGTAGACACACTCCACCGGCGTGACCTGCGGCTGGCCGAGGAGGCAGATGTCTGCCTCGAGGGTGTCCGTGTCGGATGGCGCCTTGGCCAGCGATGGACGGACGTTCGACGGCAGCGGCACGGGCCCGGAGGGGGTCGGGGCGGGTGTGGCCGTGGGCGTCGGTGAGAGCGACGGGGCGGCGGACGGACCGGCGGACGAGTCGCCTCCCGACGGCTCGGGCGCGAAGGTCTCGATCACGATCGGGGGCAGCGGCTCGAACGACGGCAAGGGCGGCGCGGCGGTATCCGCCTCGAGGCTCCGCGTCGCGGCCAGGCCGAGTCCACCCGACACGGTGACGGTCAGCAGCAGCGCCAATCCTGCGGCGGCGAACGTCAGGCGCGGACGGGCAGCGAGCCGGCGTCCGCGGTGGATCGGCTGCTCCACGGCTCGGAAGCTCAGCCAGCCCATGCCGATCGCGACGAGCGCCAGGCCGCCGCGAGCGAGGAGCGGCAATTCCTCGTCGAGTGGCAGCGCCGCGGCCGGCAGGACGAGGATCGGCCAGTGGACGAGGTACAGCGAGTACGAGATCCGGCCCAGGAACCGCAGGATCGGATTGGCCAGCACGGTCCCGACCGACCGCCGGCGGGCGCCGGCGAGGACGACGCCGGCCGTGCCGAGCGCGGGGAGGAGTGCGGCAATCCCCGGGTAGGGGGTGCTGGGCGTGATGAGCAGCAGCGCGGCGACGATCGCGGCCAGGCCGAGCCAGCCGAGCGCTTGCACGATCCGGTCCGGGAAGCGGGCGTGCGCTCCGGCGCCGGCGGCGAGGAGGCCACCGAGCCCGAGCTCCCAGGCTCGGGTCGGGAGGCCGTAGAAGGCCCACGGCGGGGAGACCTCGGTCAGCCACAGCGCACCGAGGTAGCTGGCCGCGACGACGCCGATGAGGGTCAGCCCGACCGCGGCCCGGGGTCGGCCAAAGCGCGTGACGAGGATCAGCAGCGCCGGCCACAGCAGGTAGAACTGCTCCTCGACACCCAGCGACCAGTAGTGGATCACCGGCGACGGAGCGAGGTCGACGCCGAAGTAGTCGGTGGCTCCGGCGGCAAACCAGAGGTTGCCGGCGAACAGCGCACTGGCCAGCGCATCGTCCGCCACGCGGGGCAGGTCGAGTGGCGCCATGAAGAACGGCGACGCGAGGGCGATCGCCACGAGCACGACGCTTGCGGCCGGCAGGATCCGTCGGGCCCGGCGGGCGTAGAACTCCCGCAGATCAACCCGTCCGGTTGCCTCGCGCTCCCGGAGCAGCAGCCCGGTGATCAGGAATCCCGACAGGACGAAGAACACGTCGACGCCGACGAAGCCGCCAGTCGTTCCGGGGACGCCGGCGTGGAACAGCAGCACCAGCAGGATCGCGACCCCGCGCAGGCCTTCGAGGTCCGGGCGGAACTCGCCGCCTGGTGCCTGCCGTCCCGGCGCCGGTGCGCCGCCCGTCTCAGTCGTCCCGCCCATATCGCGCGTGCCACGATACCGCGCGCGGCCGCCGGTCTCGGTTCAGCGTCCGACCTGGGGTGCGATCAGTGACGGTCGCCGCTGAATCCTGCCGGACACCCGCTCAGCGGTGCTGCGCACCCGGCCGGCCGGCGGCGAGCACGCCGAGCAGGATCAGCAGCCCCGCGGCGGTAACCAGGCTCACGACCGGATCGAGCATTGGCGTGAGCAGCAGCAGCACGACCGCGACGGTCAGGCCGATCTCTTCGAGCGTATGCAGCTGGCGCATGACGAAGGCCTCCGAGCTCGGCTCCATCGTCATCGGTCGTGATCCCCGGTTCCAGCGCCGGATGGCCCGTCGAGGCAGTCCGTCGGACCGTAACCCTTCCAGCCGGGGGATCGCCCACGCCAGCGAGCCGCGGGACTTCGGGCGGATCGGCACTGGCGGCAGGCATTTCGCGGACCGACGATCATGGTTCCAATTGGAGGTGTGACCCATGCTCAAGCGGTTGTTCTTCGTCGGCGCGGCCCTCGCCGCGGCCGGCGCCGCGTTCGCCTACGTCCAGGGCCGAACGCTCTTCCGGACGTGGGGTGTCGACCCGGACGAGCAGTCGAAGCCCCTCCCCGGCGACGACATCGTGCCGGACGCCGACGGCGTCCTGACCCGCGGGATCGACATCGCCGCGGCCCCGGAGCACGTCTGGCCGTGGCTCGTCCAGATGGGCTATGGGCGGGCGGGCTGGTACAGCTACGACCAGCTCGACATGAACAAGCCGAGCGCCGATCGGATCATCCCGGAGCTGCAGTCGCTCGCGGTCGGCGACATCGTGCCGACCCATCCGGGTGGCGGGTTCGAGGTCAAGGTCCTCGAGGCGGGGCGGGCGCTCGTGCTCTACACAGATCGAGCGCAGATGGATGCCCAGAAGGCCAGCGCGCCCGAGGGCATCGAAGCGACGCCGACGAACCTCAAGGCCACCGGTGCGGTCCTCGACGCGAACATGCGCGGCGATTTCAAGGCCAGCTGGGCGTTCGTTCTCGAACCGCGGGCCGACGGCACGACGCGCCTGATCGAGCGGTTCCGCGGCTGGATGGCGGCGCCGGAGAGCGGGGCGCCGGGCATGACCCCGCCACCCCCGGCCCGGGCGATGTTCCTGTTCGGGATCTTCGTGATGCTGCGCCGCCAGATGCTCGGCATTCGAGACCGGGCCGAAGGACGACCGATCAAGAAGGGCGGTGCCTTCGACTGGCGGTCGCTCGGCGGCCAGGTGGCCGGGGCCTGAGCTCCGTTCAGGCCGCCGCCGCCCAGGCGTCGAGCCGGGCGTCGATCGCGAGACGGACGTCGGCCGGAGCGAACGACACCTCCAGCGCCCGGCGCTGAAGGTCCAGCACCTCGCGCGCATCGAGTCCCAGCAGGGCGGCGATGCTGGCAAGCTCCACCTCGAGGTTCGTCCCAACGAACGGCGGATCGTCGGTCGAGATCGTGATGCCCGCCCCGGCACGCCACAGCTCGCGGATCGGATGCGCCTGGAGCGTCGGGATGCCGGTGATCGCGACGTTCGAGGTCGGGCACAGGTCCAGCGGAACCCGGTCTCGGACGATCCGCTCGAGGATGGCCGCGACCCGGACGATCGTGATCCCGTGCGCGATCCGGTTCGCTCCAAGCTCGATGGCCGCGTCGACGTTCTCGGCGGGCCCGGTCTCCCCGGCATGGACCTGGAGCCCGAGCCCGATGGCGCGCCACGCGCGGGCGTCCTGGGCCAAGCGGGTTCGCCCCTCGGGCGGCCCGACGCCCATGAGGCCGACGCCGACCACGGGCAGGCCTCGGCGTGCGCCCTGGCTCACCGCATCGGCCAGCTGCTCCGGCCCCGGTACGGCATCGGGGAGCACCTCGAGCAGGATCCCGAACCGCGCCTCCGACCCGCCCGAGGCGAGCCCGGCCGCGAGCGCATCCCACAGCTCGCCCGCCGGGCTGCCCCGCCCGAGGTACGGCCAGATCGGGGTGATGACCTCGGTCCAGGCGACTGCCTGCGCGGCCTGCACCCCTGCCAGCGCTGACGCAACCTCGAACACGTCGTCGGGCGCCCGAACGAGCTCGTCGATTCGGCCGTAGAGCTCCAGGAACGCGGCGAGGTCCCGGTAGCGCGCCGGATAGCGGCCACCATCGATGCCGAGGTCATGTACCGCCGCGCCGTGGCGCTGGGCGAGGCGCCCCGCGAGCGCGGGCGCGATCGTGCCGGCGAAGTGGAGGTGCAGCTCGACCTTCGGGAGCGTCGCAAGGTTCACGCCCTGATCGTAGGGCGGACCGGGAGCCCGAAGCTTGCCTCGCTCCCCGTAGGAGCAGGTGCGGGTGGATCGGCGGGGCGGAGCCGGCGCGT
Source organism: Chloroflexota bacterium (assembly GCA_012026785.1). Lineage (GTDB taxonomy): Bacteria > Chloroflexota > Limnocylindria > Limnocylindrales > CSP1-4 > UBA5189. The sequence goes on from VEOW01000150.1 coordinate 8,456, forward strand.
CGCGCGGACTACACTCGGGGCCCATGGATCTCCACGTCGTCGGGCCGCTGGCCTCGCCCGCCGAGCGGGCGGCAGTCGATGCGGTCCTCGGGCCGCCGGCGTCCGGCTGGAGCGGCGGCCAGCGTGACCCGAGAACGGACGGTCACGTCGCGCGGGGCGGGCGCGAGGCGAGAAGCCGCCGCGACCTGTTGCTGCCGGCCCTCCATGCGCTCCAGGACCGCGTCGGGCACATCAGCCAGCCCGGCCTGAACTACGTCTGCCGGCGTCTCTCGATCCCGCCCGCCGAGGCCTACGGCGTCGCCACGTTCTACGCGCTGCTCACGACCCATCCTCGCCCGGCGGCCGTCGCGCATGTCTGCGACGACATCGCCTGCCGCCTGGCAGGGTCGGGACAGCTGTGCGCGGACCTGGAGCGCCGACTGGGACCCGCCGGCGCGGCCCGCGATGGTGCGATGGGGTGGGTTCGCAGCCCGTGCCTCGGCCGTTGCGACCTGGCCCCCGCCGCGCTCATCACGATCGCCGGATCGGAGCCCCACCGGTATGCCATGGGCAGCGTCGATGCCGCGTCGGTCGTCCGCCAGCTCGAGATCGGGTCTCCCCCGCCGGGAACGGCGGAGGCGTCGGCCTCGATCCCCCAGGCGGGCTCCGACGGGCTGCGACTGCTCCGGCGCATCGGGCGAGTCGACCCTTCGTCGTTGGCCGACTACCTCGACTGCGACGGCTACCGCGCCCTTCGCAACGCCATCGCGATGGGCGCCGAGGCGACGATCCGCGAGGTCACCGACGCCCGGCTCGTCGGACGTGGCGGGGCGGCGTTCCCGACCGGCAGGAAGTGGGCCGCCGTCGCAGGTCAGCCGGCACAACCCCACTACGTCGTCTGCAACGGCGAGGAATCCGAGCCCGGGACCTTCAAGGACCGAGTCCTCCTCGACGGCGATCCGTTCGCCGTCGTCGAGGGCATGGCGATCGAGGGCTTCGCGGTCGGCGCGGAGCGCGGCTATCTGTACCTTCGCGGCGAGTATCCGCTGGCCGAGGCGCGGGTCGGCACGGCGATCGAGAAGGCCCGCGCAGCGGGCTACCTCGGCTCGAACATCCTTGGTTCGGGCTGGTCGTTCGACATCGAGATCCGGCGCGGCGGCGGGGCCTACATCTGCGGCGAGGAGACAGCGCTCTTCGAGTCGATCGAGGGCAAGCGGGGCGAGCCGCGGAACAAGCCACCCTTCCCGGTCGAGGTCGGGCTGTTCGGCAAGCCGACGGCGATCAACAACGTCGAGACGCTGGCGAACGTCCTGCTGGTGCTCGGCGATGGCAACGGCGTCGGCGGCGGGGCGCGCTACGCCACGGTCGGAACCGAGGCCTCGACTGGTCCGAAGCTGTTCTGTCTGTCCGGCCACGTCTCCCGCCCGGGGGTCTACGAGGTGCCGTTCGGGGCAACCCTCCGCGAGCTCATCGAGCTCGGCGGAGGCGTGCCCGGCGGTCGCTCGATCAGGGCTGTCCTGCTCGGTGGGGCCGCGGGAGCATTCGTCGGCCCGGAGGCGCTGGACACGCCGCTGACGTTCGAAGCGGCGCGCGCGATCGGGGCGACGCTCGGGTCGGGGGTGGTCATGGTCTTCGACGAGACGGCCGATCTCAACGGCGCCCTCCGCCGGATCGCGGCGTTCTTCCGGGACGAGTCGTGCGGCCAGTGCGTGCCCTGCCGCGGCGGCACCGTTCGGCAGGAGGAGATCCTGGCCCGCCTGGCCGACGGCGCAGGCGTCCGGTCGCGGGAAGAGGAGCTGGCCTTGCTCGCCGACGTCGGGCGGGCGATGCGCGACGCCTCGATCTGCGGCCTCGGCCAGACTGCCTCGTCGGCCATCGAGTCGGCCTTCCGCCAGCCGGAGCTGACGGCGCCATGACCCACGAGCCCTCCACCGTGCCGGCCGGCATCCCGACGATCCAGTTCGTGACACCGCCGGCCCGGGCATCGAAGCCCCCCGAAGCGCCGCCTGTGGCCGCCCCGCCGCCGGTCACGTTGTCGATCGATGGCCGGGAGGTGACCGCGCCCGCCGGTTCGACGATCCTCGAGGCGGCTCGCGCCGCCGGGTTCGAGATCCCGACCGCCTGCTACCTCGAGAACCTCACCCCGGTCAACGTCTGCCGGGTCTGCGTCGTCGAGGTGGCCGGATCTCGGGTTCTCGCACCAGCTTGCTCCCGGAAGGTCGAGCCGGGCATGGAGGTCCAGACGGAATCGGAGCGGGTTCGGCATTCGAGGAAGGTGGTCCTCGAGTTCCTGGCCTCCTCGGTCGACACCTCGCTGGCCGGCACCCGTGCACCGGATGGCTCGCTGGCCGAATGGGCCGAGCGGTACGGCGCCGACCCGTGGCGGTTCGGGCCGCCGTCACGGTCGGCCGCTGCCGGGGAGCGGGACGCCCGCGAAGCGGGTCATCACCACGAGCCCGCGGGCGCCGAGGCGGTCGAGGCGGCCACCGTGGCTCAGCCGGTCAAGGTCGACAACGACCTCTACGTCCGGGACTACTCGAAGTGCATCCTCTGCTACAAGTGCGTCGAGGCCTGTGGCGAGGACGCCCAGAACACGTTCGTGATCGCCGTCGCGGGTCGCGGCTTCGACGCCCGAATCTCCACCGAGTGGGACACGCCGCTGCCGCAGTCGGCGTGCGTCTACTGCGGCAACTGCATCGGCGTCTGCCCGACCGGCGCGCTGATGTTCAAGTCCGAGCACGACATGCGAGCGGCCGGCACCTGGGATGAGTCAGCCCAGACGGTCACCGAGACGATCTGCCCCTACTGCGGCGTCGGCTGCGTGCTCGACCTGCACGTCCAGGACAACACCATCGTCAAGGTCACCTCGCCGCTGGACTCGTCGGTGACCGAAGGCCACCTGTGCATCAAGGGCCGCTTCGGGTTCGAGTTCACGAATGCCAGGCCCCCAGCGCCGCGCCCGAATGGTCCGACCGGCACTTCCGGAGACGCGCCGACGGGCTGCTCATCGGCCCATGATCCTGGCGCATCCGGCCACGCTCGGCGTAATCGCCTGGCTCCTGCTCACGGCGGCGCTCATCGTCGGCCTTGCCGGCCACGGTGTGAGCGCCGTCTTCGGCATGTCGACGTCGCTCGTTCGTGGGATCCGTGACTGGGCCGGTCGGCCGGACCGGGATGTCGGACATGTCGTCTCGCCACAGGCCGTCGAGCTGCCGGCATTGCCGGCGCCCCGAAGCCCCACCGGCAGCCCGGTGAACCGGATCATCAACGCCGGCGCCGCCGCCCGCTGGCGAGAGGCCCGAGCGGCCGACGCCGAGCTGGAGGAGGTCGACCCCCGGCGCCTCCGCTGACGCTCTCCCTTCTGCCCCCGGTGAAGCGGCGAACCGGGGAGCGATCGAGGGTCCGCCAGGTAGCCCACCGGAACATCTCGACGAGGTATCGCTCGATTGCGTGATCCCGGTGTCAATACGGTAGCCGTGGGGAACATCGAGGGGTGAGGCTTGCGGCCGACGGGCCAGCGGACGCGGCCTGGGCACGGCCCCGGTGAGGCGGGCGGGCGCAGGGCCCCAGGGGCGACCTCAGCCCATGAGGTCGCGCAGGTCGATCCGGTTGTCGTGGGCGTAGACGTTGAAGCCGTCGCCGCGGAGGAAGCCGACGAGCGTCACGCCGAGGCGGTCGGCGAGGCGGATCGCGAGGTCGGACGGGGCCGACACGGCGCAGATGATCGGCACACCGGCGACCGCGGCCTTCTGGACGATCTCGAACGACACCCTCCCGGAAACCATCAGCAATCGGTCCCACAGCGGCAGCTCGCGGGCCCGGACGCGCGAGCCGATGAGCTTGTCGAGGGCGTTGTGGCGGCCGACGTCCTCGCGGATCGCGACGAGCCGCCCGTCGGTCTCGAACAGCGCGGCGGCATGCAGGCCGCCGGTCCGCTCGAACGCCGCCTGGGCTTCGCGCAGGCGATCGGGCAGCGACAGGATCACGTCGCGGGCGACGAACGGCAGGCCCTTCGGAAGCGCCTCGCTGCGGACCGCCACGTCCTCGATGGAGGCCTTGCCGCAGATCCCGCACGAAGCCGTGGCCACGAAGTTGCGGCGGGCCGCGAGCGACGGCTCGAAGCGGCGGGCCAGGCGAACGAGGACGCTGTCGTCCGGCTCGGCCATGACGCCGGGGTCGCCGTAGCTGACCGCCCGGACCTCGTTGTCGCGCAGCAGCCCTTCGGAGGTGAGGAACCCGAGGGCGAGCTCCTCCTCGTGGCCCGGCGTCCGCATCGTGACCGCGACCTGGACCGGTTCCTGGCGGGGACCGGCCGCCCGGATCTCGAGTGGCTCCTCCCCGACCACGAGGTCATCACGGACCTCGAGGTCACGGCCCCTGACCGCGACGACCTTGGCGCTCGTGACGTGGCGCGGCGGCAGCGCCGGGTCGAGCTCCGTCGCGGGCATCGGGATCAGGCGGGCTGGGCGCCCGTGTGACGGTCCGACCGCGCCGAGGCGATGGGCTTGCGGTCTGGGCCTGGCTCCACCTCGGCTCCGACCGCGACGAGCAGTCGCTCCGCGGCCGCGGCGATCTCGGTCACCGCGGCCTCGAAGGCGGCCTGGTTGCGGGCCGACGGCTTCGGATAGCCGCTGACCTTGCGGACGAACTGCCGGGCGGCGGCCTCGACCTCGCCGGTTGTCGCGGGGAGGTCCGCATGGCGGAGGCTGCGAATGCTTCGACACATGGGGCGAGCGTAGCAGGGGTGCGTTCAGGCGCCGGAGCGCCTTCAACCTGGGGCCTTCACGTCGAGTTGTAATGTGCGCGTTATTCGTGCGGGCCCGGAAACCGGGATCATGTCGGGGCCGCACCGAGGCCGTCGACACAACGGGAGGCCGTTTCACAACCCTTGGATCCGCTCGCCTTCACGCTCCAGCTCGTTTTCTACGCGCTGTTCGCGGTCAGTGCCTGGCAGTTCGTGCGGCGCCGCGGACCGCTCGAGCTGTCGGTCGTGGCAATCTTCGGCAGCTTCGTCGCGCTGTTCCTGCTCGGCTCCATCAACTCGGCTCGACCCGACCTGGCCGAGGTGATCGGCCGGCCCGTGGCGGTCGCGGTTCTGCTGGCCCAGCCGTTCCTCGTCGTGCGCCTGCTGCACCAGATCCGCCCGGTGTCGCGACGGATTACCTGGCTGGTGTTCGCGGGCTGGGTCCTCTCGACGGTCGGGATCCTGGTGGTTCCCGACGCCGTGCCAGAGCTCCGCGGGGTCACGACGCTGGCGGTCGTCGGGTACTTCTTCGCGGGCGAGATCGGGGCGGCGACGCGGATCGCCCTGGAGGCTCGCCGGCGCTTCGGGGTCGCCCGGATCCGGCTGACCCTGGCGGCGGCCGGAACAGCCCTCTTCGGAACGTCGATCCTGCTGGCTGGGATCGCGAGCGCGGCCAGCCCGCAAGACGCCACGCCGGCCGAGGCAACGATCCTGACCCGGCTGTTCGCCATCTTCGCCGGGCTGGCGTACCTCGGGGCCTTCGTGCCCCCCAAGCCGATTCGGCGGTTCATCAACCAGGCGGCCGCATTCGGGCTCGTCCGCAGCCTCGTCGCGCCCGAAACGGACGCCGGGATCGGAAAGCTGTGGGTCGATCTGGCCTCGACGGCCCGCGACATCCTCGCCGCCCGGCGCGTCGCGATCGTGCCACCCCAGGGCGACCCGCTCGGCGTCGTCGGCGACGAGGCCGAGCCGATCCGCGCCGGCGTCCCCGTCTCCAACCTGGAGATCGCCATTCGACCGGGGCGCCCCGAGGGCGAGCATCTCATCGCCCAGATCGAGGGCCGGGCCCTGTTCGTCGACGACGACCTGTCCCTGATCGGGGAGCTCTGCGACCTCACGGCCAAGGCGATCGACCGAGAGACCGCGCTCGTCAGCCTCGGTGAGGCACGGCGGGAGGCCGAGGAGACGCGAGCTGTTCGAGCCAGCGAGGCACGCTTCCGGGCGCTCCTCGAGGCGGCGCCGGCGGCCATCCTCGCGCTCGACGAAGAGGATCGCGTGACGTGGGCCACGCGCCAGGCCGGCGAGCTGTTCGGGACCATCGAGGAGGAGCTGGTCGGCCGGCCGCTGGCCGACCTCGTGGTCCGGCCCCGCGAAGCCTCGGAGGACGAGGTCGGGGGACGACCCGTCCAGCGCTCCGAGACGATCGGGCGGCGAATCGACGGAACCGACTTCCCGGCCGAGATGGCCCGGACGACGTTCGAGCTCGAGGGCCGGCCGTTCCAGCTCGCGGTCGTCTCGGACATCACCTGGCGCCACGAGGCCGACCAGATCCGCGATCGATTCCTGGGCGTCCTGTCGCACGAGCTCCGGACGCCGGTGACCTCGATCTACGGTGGAACGCAGCTGCTCCTCGGACGCGGCGCCCGGCTCGACGCCGAGACGCGGCGCGAGCTCCTCACGGGGGTGGCCGCCGAGGCCGAGCGGCTGCAGCGAATGATCGAGAACCTCGTGGCGATGGCCCGCATCGAGCGCGGCGCCGACTTCGGTGGGACGCGGCCGGTCCTCGCCGACCGGATCATCCGCCAGCTCGTGGAACGGGAGCGGCAGCTGTGGCCGGAGGTCTCCATCCGGCGCGTGGCCGACGGACCGGTGCAGATGGTCGCGGCCGACGAGGAGTACCTCGCCCAGATCATGCGGAATCTCCTCTCGAACGCCGCGAAGTACAGTGGCGCCGGCTCGACGGTCGAGGTCGTGCTGGAGGACGGCGACGGTGAGGTCCTCATTCGAGTGAAGGACAACGGTCCGGGGATCGCACCGGAGGACGCCGATCTGCTCTTCCGGCTCTACTACCGCGCGGCGCACCATGCCGCCACGGCGCCAGGGGCCGGCATCGGCCTGTTCGTCTGCCGAGAGCTGGTCGCGACGATGGGCGGCCGGATCTGGGCGACACCCCGGCCGGAGGGCGGCTCGGAGTTCGGCTTCAGCCTGCCGGCCTACGTCGACGAGCTGGAGGAGACGGGCGCCCTTCCCGACGACGACCTCGTGGTCTTCGAGGGCACCCAGGGGCCGGCCGAGAAGGCCCGGGAGATGCCGGCGACGGCCTGAGGGCTACAGCGGCGCGAAGCGCGCCGTGAAGTGACGCAGGACCGGCGACTGCTCCACGATCCGCACGCCGCGCAGCTGCGCCGCGCGCTCGGCGACCCATGCCACCACCTCGATCACGTAGTCGATGTGGCTCTGGGTGTAGGTGCGGCGCGGAATCGCGAGCCGCACCAGATCCATGGCCGCCGGCGTCTCGGTGCCATCCGGGTGCCGCCCGAACATGACCGTCCCGATCTCGCAGCCGCGGATGCCGCCCTCCCGGTAGAGCGCGATCGACAGCGACTGGCCGGGGTATTCGAGCGGTGCGACATGGGGCAGGAGGGCCCGCGCGTCGAGGTAGATGGCATGGCCGCCGAACGGCTTGACGAGCGGCACGCCGGCCGCGTCGAGCGCCTCGCCGAGGTACGCCGTGGAGCGGATCCGGTAGCGCAGGTAGTCCTCCGAGACAACCTCCCGTAGGCCCTGGGCGATGGCCTCGAGGTCGCGCCCGGCGAGGCCGCCGTAGGTCACGAAGCCCTCGGTCAGGATGAGAATGTTCCGGCACTGCTCGGCGAGCGCGCCGTCGTTCATCGCCAACCAGCCGCCGATGTTCGCCAGGCCGTCCTTCTTCGCCGACATCGTCATCCCGTCCGCGAGTGATGCGATCTCGCGCACGATCTCGGGCACCGAGCGATCGCCCTGGCCGGCCTCGCGGGCCTTGATGAACCAGGCGTTCTCAGCGAATCGGCAGGCATCGAGGAACAGCGGCATGCGATGGGCATCGCAGACCGCCCGCACGGCCCGAAGGTTCTCGAGCGACACCGGCTGGCCGCCGCCGGAGTTGTTGGTGATCGTCATGAACACGACCGGAACGGCGCCCCGGTGCTCGCCGAGCAGGCGCTCGAGCGCCTGGAGATCCATGTTGCCCTTGAAGGGATGGGTCGAGGACGGGTCGCGGCCCTCCGGGATGACGAGATCGACCGCCTCGGCCCCGCTGAACTCGACGTTCGCCCTGGTGGTATCGAAGTGGGTATTGTTCGGGACGATCTTGCCCGGGCCCCCGAGGACGCTGAACAGGATCTTCTCGGCCGCGCGACCCTGGTGCGTCGGGATGACGTGCTCGAACGGGAACAGCTCCCTGACCGCGTCGAGGAAGACGTACCACGACGGGGAGCCGGCGTAGCTCTCGTCGCCGTGCTGGACGGCCGCCCACTGGTCCCGCGACATCGCGCCGGTGCCAGAATCGGTCAGCAGGTCGATCATCACGTCGTCGGCATGGAGGTTGAACAGGTTGTATCCCGCCGCCTCCAGCGCGGCCTCGCGCTCCTCCACCGTCGTCATCCTTATCGGCTCGACCGAATGGATCCGGAAGGGCTCGACGATGGTCCGCCAGCGATGCACGGGCCGAGCATATCCCTCGCGATGCGGCGCAGCGGCGTGACGGCGCTCCTGCGGGGCGCGCCGCCCGACGCGACGGCGACGCTGCGGAGCGACCGGCCGGTCGACCTGCGCGCCACGCTCGGCCACCTCGTCCGCGGCGGTGGCGACCCGACGACGCGGCTCTCGCCCTCGGGGACGATCCGGGCCTCGATGACGCCGGCTGGGCCGGCGACCGTGGAGATCCGCACCGACGGGCACGCCATCCGCGTCGGGGCCTGGGGTCCCGGCGCCGAAACGGCCATCGAGCGACTGCCCGCGCTGCTGGGGCTCGATGACGACGACGCCGGCTTCGAACCGGCCGCCCATCCGCTCGTCGCCCGGCTTGCCCGCTCCAGACCGGGGCTTCGAATCGGGCGCACGTTGGCGGTGTTCGAGGTCCTGCTGCCCGCGATCCTGGAGCAGCGGATCACCGGCACCGAGGCCTACCGTGGCTATCGCCGGCTGATTCGCACTCACGGGACCCCGGCCCCCGGACCCTGGCCGCTGTGGGTCCCGCCGGCCGCGACGACGGTCGCGCGCCTGCCATCGTGGACGTTCCCGGCACTGGGCATCGAGCCCCGGCGGGGTGCCCTCCTGCGGCGAGTGGCGCGCGAGGCCCCACGTCTCGAAGCGCTCGGCGCCGCGGCCCGGCAGGCTGGTAATGGCGGGGCCGGCGCCCTGGAGCTTGCCGCCTTCCTGCGCCGTTTCCCGGGCATCGGGCCGTGGACGGCGGCTGAGGTGACGCTGCGCGCGC
>VEOW01000053.1 GCA_012026785.1 Chloroflexota bacterium
CCTGCCGGAGGTCGCCGTGGGCGACATTGGGCGGCGCCGCCGCTGCCCGGCAAGGGACGATGCCTGCCGTTTGTCGCTGATGGGGACGTCCGGCAGCAACATCGACCGGAAAGGGCCGCTGGGGCGACAGTAGCCGAGACGATCAGGTCGCGAAGCGCCCCAGCGGCCCTTTCCGGTCGACGTTGCTGCCGGACGTCCCCATCAGCGACAAACGGCAGGCATCGTCCCTTGCCGGGCAGCGGCGGCGCCGCCCAATGTCGCCCACGGCGACATCCGGCAGGATCGCGGGGCGGCCACGTCGGCCCCGCCCGTCGATTGCACACAACGCAACAAGCGTCGGTTGGGGACCGCCGTTGGACCCTGGCGGGCCAGCTCCGACGGCCTCAACCGTCAGACGTTGCACCCGACGCAACGCTCGTCGGTCAGAGAGCAACGCACGGCCCGCAAGCGCGCTCTTCCATCCGTTTGACCGTCCGTTGTTGCGTGCTGTGCAAACGTGGTGGCTGGAGACCGCTAGAGCCCGGCGACATCCGGCGGCATCCCGGCGCACCCGCGCGCGATCGTGTGGTCAGAACGGGGGCCAGGGGATGGCCGGCCAGTCGGGATTGGGGCCCGGGAAGACGCCGGCGTCGAGGAGTGCGCCAACGCGCTCGGTCGTGGCCTGGACCTCAGCCTCGGACAGGAGATCGCGGAGCTGGACCGCCAGGCGCCCCGTCGCGAGCGCCGCCTCGACCCGCTGCAGGCCCGCCAGCTCGGCGTCGTCGAACGGCTCGCCCTCCCAGGCCCACAGCAGCGTTCGTAGCTTGGGCACGACAGAGAACGTCACCCCGTGGTCCACGGCGTACAGGTGGCCGCCGCGGACCGGCAGCAGATGGCCGCCTTTGCGGTCGGTGTTGTTGACGATGGCGTCGAACACGGCGATCCGGCGCAGGCGCGGGTTCGCCGCCCGCAGCATGGCCACGACGTCGGCCCCCGGGTCGATCTCGACGAAGCGCTGCAGGCTGCCTTCCCCGAACGGGCCCTCGCGCAGGATCGTCGGCGGCACGATGCCCCAGCCGAGGGCCTCGGACACGAGGTACGCCGCGACCTCGCGCCGGGTCAGCGTCCCGATCGGGAAGTCGAACAGCGGGCGCTCCCCGCGGGTCGGCTTCCAGACCGCGAGCAGGTCGCCGGGCCGGACGACGACGACCATCGCGTTGTTCGATGAGCCGACGAGCCGGCCGACGACCTCCAGGTCGCCGGCGCGGAGCGTGTCCAGGACCGCGGCGTGATCCTCCGGTCGAACCAGGCCGCGGGCGGCGTCAGTGGACGTAGCTGCCGTTCCGCCGCGGGCAGATGTGGCCCGTGGCCTCCAGCGGCTGGCCGCACAGCGGACATGGCGGGCGGCCGGCCCGGATCACCCGGAAGGCACGTTCGACGAATGACCGGGCCGCCGCGGCCGAGAGCCGCACCCGCAGCAGGTCGGGCCCGTCCTCGTCCTCGTCGTCGAACTCGATGACCTCCTCCTCGTCGCCCTCGGCGGGCGCGCGGGCCTCGATGAGGATCCGCTCCGCCTCGCCGTCCCAGCCGAGCGTCAGGGTCGTGGCCCGGAAGGCCTCGTTGATCGGCTCGTCGAGCGGCAGCTCGTCGGGTTCGATGGAGGCCGGCTGATCGGGCGCCACGCCGACGCTGTCGAGCTCGACGAGGAGCCGGCCGAGGCGCTCGGCGAGGACGGCGACCTGGGACTTCTCGAGCGAGACGCTGACGACCCGGCGGCCGTCGCGCGCCTGAAGGAAGAAGGTCCGCTGGCCGGGCTCGCCGATCGTGCCGGTGGCGAAGCGGTCGGGCAGGTCGAAGACGAACAGGCGACGAGGCATGACTCGACTCTAGCGCGGAATCGCGACGGCGTCGGCCCGAGCCGCGCCTGCGGATGGCCCGGTCAGCCGACGTTGACCTCGATCCGGTGGTAGCCACGAGCGCCGTCGGGGAACGGCGGCGTTCGCTGGTCAGTCTGCGGCGCGCCGGTGCCATCAGTGGCCCGAACCTCGATGCGGTGCGAGCCGGGCGGAGCGTCCCACTCGTAGACCCACTGGACCCAGCTCGCGTCCGAGATGGGCGTCGAGAGGCGCGTCTCGCGCCACTCGCCCTCGTCGAACCGGACCTCGACCCGCTCCACGCCCCGATCCGGCGCCCAGGCGACCCCGGCCACCGCCACGCGCCCGGCAGGTAGCGAGGCGCCGCCGCGCGGCACGTCGATCCGGGACTGGGTGAGGATCGGCGCTCGCTCGGCCCAGCCGCGGACGATCCAGAACGCCTGGTAGTCGCGGAACGTCGTCAGGCGCAGCTCGGTCAGCCACTTGGTCGCCGAGACGTAGCCGTACAGCCCGGGCACGATGAGTCGGGCGGGATAGCCGTGCTCTCGCGGGAGTGGCTGACCGTTCATCCCGATCGCGATCATCGGGACCCGCGATTCGTCCATGACCCAGGCCACCGGCATGCCTGCGCTGAACGAGTCGAAGGAGATGCCCACCAGCTGGTCGGCCTCGGGTCGAACGCCGGCCATGTCGAGGACCGTTCGAAGGGGGACGCCCGTCCAGGCGGCGTTGCCAACGAGCCCGCCGCCGACCTCGTTCGAGACGCAGGCGATCGTGACGTACTGCTCGATGATGGGGAGCTGGACGAGCTCGTCCCAGGTCAGCTCGATCTCGCGCTCGACGAGCCCGGTGACCCGCAGCCGCCACTCGTCCAGCTCGACGTGGGGCGTCACGATCGCGGTGTCGATCCGGTAGAAGCGGTCGTTGGGGACGACGA
>VEOW01000060.1 GCA_012026785.1 Chloroflexota bacterium
CGAGGCGCTGCGTGATCTTGAACACCAGGTACAGCGCCGAGTCGCGCCGGCGCATCCGCTTCGACACGTTGGTCCGGAGGCGAACGCCGGCGAAGACCGACTCCACCGGGTTCGAGGTCCGCAGGTGGATCCAGTGCTCGGCCGGGAAGTCGTAGAAGGTCGTGAGGTCGTCCCAGTCGCGGAACAGCGTCTCGGCGGCCGGGTCCTGGCCGCGGGCGTGGAGCCACTGGGCCAGCTCGTCACGGCGGAGCTCGCACTCGCGCCGGGACGGTGCGTTCCAGACCGCCCGGAGCCGATGGCGGAGCTCGGGCTGGAGGCGCTTGGGGACCTTGTCGGTGAGGTTCATCGCCTTGTGGTTCCAGCAGCGCTGGTGCCTCGTCTCGGGGAACACCTCGCGGAGGGCGGCCCAGAGGCCCAGCGCCCCGTCGCCGACGGCAAGCATGGGCGCGGTGAGGCCGCGGTCACGGAGGTCGCGCAGGACGTCGGCCCAGGAGGCGGTGCTCTCGCGGTAGCCGAGCTCCATGGCCAGGAGCTCCTTGCGCCCGTCGGCCCGCGCGCCGATGACGACGAGCAGGCAGCTGTGCTCGACCTCGGTGCCGACGCCGAGGTAGTAGGGTCGGACCGGGGCGCGGTGACGACCTTTCGGCCGCTCCGTCTCCCCGGCCCGCCCTCCGAACCGGACGTGCGCGTTGCCACGCATCCGGCTCTCCACGACCTCATGCCGTCAGGCGTGCCGTCGATCCGCTCGGTCGCTCAGCCCACGGCGAGGGGATGTTCGTGCCCCGATAGCGGTAGCGGCTGACCGTCACCGCGCTCGGGTTGAACAGGGTCACCTCGCCCTCCGTCGGCCACCACCCCGGAAGGGAGCGCCGGCGAAGCTGCCTCCAGTTGGCGCGGAGGTGCTTGTGGCGGAGCCAGGCAACCACCCGGCGCCAGACGAAGGCGCGCAGGTAGCTGAAGGTCCGCGTCGAGACCCCGTGCCGGAAGTAGGCGGTCCAGCCTCGGAGCACCGGGTTGAGCCGGTGCAGGAGGATGCTGAGCGACAGGTCCGTCGCCCCTCGGGTCAGCGCCCGCACCTTGGCCTTGACCGTCGCGAGGGCGGTCTTGGCCGGGTAGGTGTACACGAACCGCTGGTCCGTGCCTCGCTTGGGCTGCCGCACGATGCGGAAGCCCAGAAAGTCGAAGCCCTCGTCGATATGGGCGATCCTCGTCTTCGCCTGAGATAGGCGCAGGCCCATCGGCGCGAGCACCGCCGCCACCTCGGTACGCAGCGCCTCGGCATGGACGCGGGTGCCGGCCACGAGCACGACGAAGTCGTCCGCGTAGCGGACGAGCCGATACGTGGCTAGGCCCCGGCGCCGGCGCTGTTGGCGTGCGCCCGAGTGCGCCCCCATCGCCGCCCAGGCCGCGACGAAGTGCTCGTCGAGGACCGAGAGGGCGATGTTGGCGAGCAGCGGTGAGAGGATGCCGCCCTGCGGGGTGCCGGTCACGGTGTCCCGCTCGACGCCATCCTCACCGAGGATGCCGGTTCGCAGGAACGCCGCCACGAGACCCAGGACACGTCTGTCTCCGATCCGGCGACGCACCCGGTCCATGAGGGCCCGGTGGTCGATCTCATCGAAGCAGGCCGAGATGTCCGCGTCGACCACCCACTCGTAGGAGCGGCTGGTGAAGAGGTGAATCTCGGCGATCGCGTCCTGAGCCCGGCGCCCGGGCCGGAAGCCATACGAGCACGGCGAGAAGTCCGCCTCGAAGATCGGCTCCAGCACGAGCTTGAGCGCAGCCTGCACCACCCGGTCCCGGACGGTCGGGATGCCCAGCCGGCGGCGCTTGCCACCGGCCTTGGGGATCATCCGCTCGCGAACCGGGATCGGACGGAACGTGCGGGACCGCATATCGGCCCGCAGCTCGGCGAGGAATGCTGCCTCGCCGCGTTCGGCTTCGATCGCGTAGGCCGTCTGGCCGTCGATACCCGCCGAGCGTGCGCCCCGGTTGCCCCGCACCCGGCGCCATGCAACAAGCAGGAACGCCGGGTCGGCGACGAGGTTGAAGAGGTCGGCGAACCGACGATCTGGATCGTCGGTCGCCCATCGGTGCAGCTTGGCCTGCATCCGCAGTACCCGCACGTCCGCCTCAGCGGACGTCGGCCACGACGCGCCGGTGTTCACCGGCGACCTCCTGCCCTGCAGTCGCCAATCCTGCGAGATCGCTGTCCGCCTTCGCCCTGTGATCGGCTTTCCCGGCCTCCGACTACTCCGCGGACTCCGCCCCAGCCCGGAGCCATCAGCTGACGACGCGCCTGCCCGCTGCCATCGGCAGGGTGGGCGGCTCCGGGTTGGTTCCCACGTTCACCTCACGACCGATCGACGGGGGTGGTGCCCAGCTTTTCCCCTGCAGCCTCCGCCACGGATACGCCGCAGGCTTTCTCCGTGGCCACCGGCTGAACGGGTATCTCGCCCAACCGGAGCCGGCCGCCGGCAACTTCGACGACCGTCCTGCTGCTGTCCGGCCCAGATCCACCAGGTTCGAGCCGGCGGTCCTCGCTTGAGGGGGTTCCACCACTGGTTCAG
>VEOW01000072.1 GCA_012026785.1 Chloroflexota bacterium
CCACTGGCCGTGGCTGATCAACCGCCGTCTCGGGACCAGCTACCCGACCGTCGCCGCGAAGTACGGTCGCTCGCTCGGCTTCACCGATTGGCTGTACGGGGCTGGCGGCTGATTCCACCTAGGCCACCCAGACGGCGCGCCGGATCGCGCGGACGCCCTCGGCCAGTGCGGCCGGCGCGAGCGCGATCCCGGCGACCAGGAGCCACTCCTCGGGACTGAGCGGTGACGCTCGGAACGCCTCGGCGACGCCGGGGATGAAGGGCATCGCGAACTGGATGACGAGGACGGCGAGGCCGCCGACCAGGAGCAGCCGGTTGGGCGACAGGCGGACGACCGGGATCCGCAGGCTGCGGTTGGCGTAGGCGCGCACGACCTGCGCAGCGACCAGCGTCGTGTAGGCGACCCAGGCCGCATGCTCGGCCGAGCCGCCGACGTTGAGCATGACCCACAGCGCCGCGATCGCCGAGAAGGCGCCGGCCATCGTGAGGCGGAGCAGCAGCGACCACGGCAGGAGCGGCTGCCCGCGCTTCCGTGGCGGGCGCCGCATGACGTCGGGTTCGGCCGGCTCTCGCTCGAAGGCGAACGACGCCGACACGTCGATGAACAGCTCCATCCACAGGATCTGGATCGGCAGCAGCGGCTGATCGAGGCCGGCCAGCGTCGCGATCAGGATGAAGCCGAGGAACGCGACGTGGGTCGAGACGAGGAAGACGAGCCCCTTCTGGACGTTGTCGACGATCCGACGCCCCTCCCGGAGGCCGTACATGAGGGTCGCGAACGAATCGTCGCCGAGCACGAGGTCGGCAGCCTCGCGGGCGACGGCCGTGCCGCTGCCCATCGCCACGGCCACGTCGGCGCGATGGAGCGCCGGCGCGTCGTTCACCCCGTCGCCGGTGACGGCCACCATCCGGCCCGCGTCGCGCGCAACGCGGACGATCCGATCCTTCTGCTCCGGCACCGAGCGGGCCACGACGTGAAGGTCGGCCAGCTCGCGGCGCAGCTGCTCGTCCGACCACGCGTCGACCTCGTCGCCGGTCACGATCCGCTCGGCCGGGATCCCGACGGCGCGCGCGATCGAGCGCGCTGTGGCGGGATGGTCGCCGGTCACGACCACCGTCTGGATGCCGGCACTGCCAGCGTCGCCGAGGGCCTCGGCGATCCCGTCCCGCGGCGGATCCGCGAACCCGACGAGGGCGACCATCGCCCACGGTCCGCTGCCGTCGCCGCTCGCGAGCCCGACGACGCGGATCCCTCGGGCGGCAGCCCCTTCAACCGCCTCGCGCCACGGCTCGATCGCCCCATCGTCGGCGACCAGCTCGAAGACCGCCTCGGGCGCGCCGATCGCGAGGCATTCGACCTGGCCGTCGCGCCGGCAGACGATCTGCGTTCGGCGGCGCAGGTCCGTCACCGGCGCGGCGGCGATGAGATCGGCCGGATCGAGGACACTCGAGGCGCCGGCGGCTTCGACCGCCCGCTCCAGGGCCCGGGTGAACGATCCGGGCGGCGTCCCGGCAGAGCGGGCCCAGGCGTCCTCCTCGGCCCGCAGTGCGGAGAGGAGAATCTCGCGCCGTCGCTCGCGATCCCTGATCTCTCCGTCGGGATCGGCGACCATCGCCACGTCGAGACGGTTCTGGGTGAGCGTCCCGGTCTTGTCGGTCACGATGAGGTCGATCGCGCCGAGGACCTCTTCGGCGTTGAGGCGGCGGACGAGGACGCCCCGCTTGAGGAGGCGGTACGCGCCCAGGCCCAGGATCACCGCGAGCAGGATCGGCGGCTCCTCGGGGATGGCGGCGATGGCGGCCGAGATGCCGGCCAGGAGGTTCTCGCCGAGTGACCGGCCGCGCAGGAAGCCGAGCGTCGTGACGATCCCGATGAGCGCGATCGCGACGACGAGGAGGATCCGCACCAGGCGGTCGAGCTCGAACTGGACCGGCGACCGGTGGCGACGGCGTTCGGCGACCGACTCCGCGATCCGCCCGAGCTCGGTCGCCCGCCCGATCGCCACGACGATGCCCTCGGCCCGGCCGCCGACGATGCTCGTGCCGGCATAGGCGATCGAACGCCGAGCGGGGATGCCGGCCTCGGCCGGGGCCGGCTCGGTCGTCCCCGCCTCGGGCACCGATTCGCCGGTCAGGACGCTTCGATCGACGAGCAGCCGGTCGGCCCGGGACAGCCGCAGGTCGGCTGGGACGACGTCGCCCGTCCGGAGCAGCACGCCGTCGCCGGGCACGAGCTCGGCGGCCGGAATATCCTCGACGGACCCGCCTCGGCGGACCCGCGCCCGGGGGGCGCTCGCGCTTCGGAGGGCCTCGAGGGCGCGCTCGCCTCGAAACTCGGTGGCCACGTCGGCGCCGACGATCGGGACGAGGCCCACGAAGATCAGAAGACCGTCGCGCACCTCGCCGAGCAGGATGGCGCCGACGGCCGCGGCGGCCAGCAGCAGCACGAACGGCTCCGTGGCGGCATCGAACAGCAGGCGCCAGACCGAGGTCGGCTCATGCCGATCGAGCTCGTTGCTGCCGACCGCCTCGCCCCGTCGGGCGGCCTCGGCCGGCTGGAGTCCGAGGGCCGGATCGACCTCGAGCGCACTCGCCGCCTCGTCAACGCCGAGTCGATGGGCGTCGACGAGACCCACTGGTTCCATCACCGCTCATGATGCCCGTGACCGGCCGGGATGGCCCCTGCCGAACGGCCGGCCGCCGATGACGCACAATCGCCGCGTGACCACACAGGCGACCGAGGGTCGAACGACCCCGACCCGAATCCACGCCGACCGGGCCGCGGGCCGGCTCGACATCGAGTGGGCCGACGGCCACCGAACGACCTACGCGGCGCACGAGCTGCGCTGGCTCTGCCCGTGCGCCTTCTGCCGCGGCGAGGCCGGCCTTCCGGGCTGGCTGGACACGGCCCCGACCCTGACCGCCGACCAGACGCGCCTGACCGACGTCCACCTCGTCGGCAACTATGCGATCGCCCCGCATTGGGCGGACGGCCACAGCACGGGCTTCTACCCATTCACGCTCCTGCGCGACCGATGCGGCTGCCCCGAGTGCTCGGCAGCCCGTGGCGCAAGCGCCGGCAACGCCGTACCGGGCTGAGGCAGGCCCCG
>VEOW01000154.1 GCA_012026785.1 Chloroflexota bacterium
CGCTCGACCTGCTGCTGTCGGAGCCCGGCGAGGACGTCTTCTACCTGTTCCACGACCCCGCCCAGTCGATGTTCCGCGAGGATGCGACCGCGACGCTCGAGCTGCGCGAGTTCCCGATCGAGGACAACTGCCGCAACGCCCGCCCGATCCACGCCTTCGCCTACCGCTTCTACCCCGGCTCGCTGTCGCCGAAGCCGCTGCGCGAGGACGGCCGGGAGCCGGAGGTCATCGAGGCCGAGCCTGGCCGGCCGACGGTCGACGCGGTCCGCGAAATCCTGGGGCGGCTGGTGCACGTCGAGGGGGTCGATCGGTCGCAGATCGCGGTACTGGTGGGTGTCTCGCTGGCGCACAGCGAGGTTTGGAAGCAGCGGCGGTTCAAGGGCGGCCTGGAGCTCTGGAATGGCGGCTACGACGCGGCCGGCGAGTCACTGGGCCTGGCGGCGGACCGGGTGCCAGCGCAACCGCCGGGCAAAATCGCGATCGAGACGATCCACCGGTTCAAGGGGTTGGAGCGGGAGGTCGTCGTGCTGGCGGAGCTGCGACCCGATGACGAGAAGTTGGAGACGCGGGTCTACGTCGGGGCGACGAGGGCGAAGCACCATCTCGTCGTGGTTGTGCCAGCAGAGCTGTCGCACGATGTTGGCAAGATTTCGGCATATGGGCACCAATCTGAAGCCGGCCCTCAATCCACCGCGGCGGGAGTGCCTACGAGCGAGTCGTACCGCGCCTCCACCCGGAACATGCACTACTGGCATCGGAAGCCAGTTCGGCAGGATGCGGCTTGGTCACGCTGCCTGATCTTCGTGGGCCTCCGGCTGACGGTCTTCCTCCCCGGCTCCTTCTAGTGCTGTGATTTGCCTGGTCCCGAAGACCAATCGAGCATCCCGGGCTGGCAGGGTCCGGTTCAGAATAGTGCCAGGGACGATCAGCTCATGGCCGAACAGCCAACGGATGAGATGCGGTGGGGGTCTGGGAGCGCGTGGTGCGCGGCGCTGGCAGGCGTCGGCAGCGACCGTACGCGATGCGGTCAGGGAATGACGCCCGCATCATCGCAGGCCTACCGCCGCCACCACGGGACGGGGGATTCCCAATGACGGATCGTCAGTACACGCAGGCCGAGCTCGAGCCCATCGTCGAGAACATTCGGCGTCAGGCCAGCCTTGGCATCACGCCGAGCGACGCGGCTCGGCAACTGCACGAACTGATCGGCGACCCCGCCAGGGTCCGGGCCGGCCTTGCCGAGTATCTGCGCCGGGTTGGCGCGATCCGATGGCTCCGCGAACCGCCGACGTTGGAGGAGCCCGGCCTACCGACGTGGTACCCGGGCCCCTGCGAGAGCGATGACTGCAACTGGCCGGCCCTCAGGCGAGTGCTGGTCGACGTGGGATGGGAGCCTGAAGACCTTCTCTCCCTCGACCGCGCATCCGACTCCATCCTGTCACGGCTCCCGCCCCCGGGGCTCAGCGAGTTTCACACCAGGGGTCTCGTCCTCGGCCACGTACAGAGCGGGAAGACCGCCAACTACTCAGCCGTGATCGCCAAGGCCGCCGACATGAACTACCGGCTTTTCATCGTGCTATCGGGAGTGCACGAGGGCCTCAGGCGGCAGACGCAGAGCCGGCTTGAGGATCAGATCTGCCGCCAGCACCCGGAGGACTGGGTCAGCCTCACCTCGTCGGCGAACGACTTTGCTCGCCGCACTGCACCAAGGGCAGACTTCTTCCTGACCGACCACCACGACCATCGCGTGCTTCTGGTGGTCAAGAAGAATCAGGCACGTTTGCGAGGGCTGATCGGTTGGCTGCGCTCCGCCCGGCCGAACGTTCTCGCGGCATGCCCCATCCTCGTGATCGACGACGAGGCTGACCAGGCGAGCGTCAACGCCAGCAGCGGCCCGGACGGTCGAACCCGGATAAATGACCTGATCATCGGGCTCATCCAGGCCGCCCCCAAGGTGGCTTATGTGGGCTACACGGCGACGCCCTTTGCCAACCTGCTCGTCGATGTCTCGAACCCAGAGGACCTGTATCCACGCGACTTCATCGTGGATCTGCCACGACCCGCTGCCTATTTCGGCCCGGAGCGTGTCTTCGGGCGTGAGCGGCTCACCCAAGAGGAAGGCGAGGCCATCGACGGCCTGGACATGATCCGCCGGATTCCGGGGGATGAGGTAGCGCTCGTGAAGCCTCCGGGCCGCAACCGCGCCGACTGGGATCCCACACTTGCGCCATCGCTCGAGATGGCGCTCGCCTACTTCATACTCGCCGCGGCCGCCCGGCGGGCACGCGGCCACGACGACTTCTCAAGCATGCTGGTCCATACCTCCATGTACACGGACGTTCACCGCAGCACGATCGACCTCGTCGTGGCATGGCGTGCCGACCTGTCCGTAGCGCTGGAGACCGATCGGGAGACCGTCCTGGGGAGGCTGCGCCGACACTGGGAGGAGGAGACCGAGCGGGTGCCGGCGGCCGACGCATCCGAGACGGCTACGAGTTTCGACGATCTCGTCCCGCACATCACCCCGATCATGGCGGCGCTCGAGCTCGTCCGTGACGACTACGACAGCCAAGACCGTCTCGACTATGAGGGCGAGCCGCACCCGATCATCGTGGTCGGCGGCAACACCCTGTCGCGAGGCCTCACGCTTAAGGGCCTCATCGTCAGCTACTTCGTGCGAACCGCGTCGGCCTACGACACGCTCCTTCAGATGGGTCGATGGTTCGGCTATCGCCAAGGCTACGCGGACCTTCCGCGAGTGTGGATGACAGATGAGCTTGCCGGCTACTTCCACGATCTGGCGACCGTGGAGCATGAAATCCGCGAGGACATCAAGCTCTATGAGATCGAGCGGGCGACGCCGCGCGAATTCGCCGTCCGCATTCGAACACATCCCGCGCTGAGCATCACCGCGAGGGCGAAGATGCAGCACGCGATCGAGTGCTTCGCCTCGTACAGCGGACGTCGACCGCAGATGACGATCTATCGCCACCGCGATGCCGCTTGGCTCGGAGCCAATCGCAGGGCCGCCTGGGACCTCCTCGAACGCAGCCTCGCCGAGACCGGGTCGCTCGAATCTCCGGCCAACGCTGCGCTGATCCGCGGTGTCGGCGTCGACTCCATCCTCCACTTCATCGAGGCGTACCGATTCCATGAGCGCGCTGAGGAGCTTCGACCGTCGCTTCTTGCTGGGTACATCCGTGACCAGGCCGCCCTCGGCAGCCTGGTCCGATGGAATGTAGCGGTCATTGGGCGTGCCGCCCGTGATGGAGACCGGGTGCTCGAGATCGGTCCGGGCATATCGATGCCGCTTCTCAACCGCGCCGCCCTGCGTGATCGCACCGACGAGGTGGACGCCGATCTCGGCGCAGTCATGAGCCGGGCCGACCTCGCCATCGATCTCGCTATGCCGAGCGCTGAGGTGGCCGGACTACCGGCCGCGACGCTCATCTCGAGGCGGAGCAATGAGCTCCCCGATGTGGGCCTCTTGCTCCTCTATCCCATCGATCGCGTGTCCCCCCCGGTGCGGCGAGGTAACGCCCGCACCGGCGTTCGCGTCCAGCTAGACGCCGTCGATGATGTTCTCGGGGTCGCATTCGTCTTCCCTAGGGCATCGAACCTCACCCCACAGAGGTACATGTCAGCCAACCTCGAGTCCGTCGAGCGCGAGGAACTCGAGCTGCCAGAAGCGGACGACGACGAAGCCGACCAAGAGGCGCCAGTGTGACAAGGGTGTCAAACATCCGTGAGGCGTGGTCGCTCTTGGAGCAGCTCGGGGCACATGACCTCCGGGTGCACGAGCTGGACACAGAGCCCACGGCCATGGTGGCACCTGCCATGGCAGTCGGTCTCGACTCGCTCGGCAGGCGGCACCTGCTCGTGCCGGTGCGATCCGACCGGCAAATCGTGGACGATCGGCGGAGCCCAGGCGTTCAGATCATCCGTCATGTTCTGCTTGATGCGGGAGAGGAGCGTGCCTACGTCGACGTGACGTGCGCCAAGGCGCATCTGAATGAGCTGTTCGACGTCGTCGTGGACGAGATGATCACTGAGGTTTCCGCCGACCCAGATGCACCTGACCTCGCGTGTCGCCGGGTCTTGGAGCGATGGCGGGAGCTCATCGAGCAGGAGATCGGGACCGGCGCGGGACCCGAGCGATTGGGCGGGCTGTTCGCCGAGCTGTGGTATCTCCGCGAGGTGGCACTGATAGCGCCCGACCGCGCTCTCGGTATCTGGCTGGGACCACAGGGAGCGCGCCACGACTTCATGGGCCGAGCCGCCTCGCTCGAGATCAAGGCGTCGCTGAGTCGTCACGGACGCTTCCCCGAGATCCACTCGGTTGAACAGCTCGAGCCGCCGTCGGGTGCCCGTCTCTATCTCGCCATGATGAAGCTCGAACGCGTGGCCGCAGTCGGTGCCACGGTCGGCAAACTCGCCACGGAGATTTGCGACCTCGGCGTCGACCGCCACGATCTCTTGGCCCGCATGCAGCAGGCCGGCTTCGACCCTGCCGACCTCGACATTGACCATCCGAGCCGATTCTCTGTTGTCGAGAATCGCATCTATCTCGTCGACTCGGCGTTCCCGGCCATCACTCGAGCAAGCTTCGCCGCGGGCGAGGTCCCGGCCGGCGTTCTCCGGGTGCGCTACCTGATCGATCTATCGACCGATACTCCGTCGCCGCTTGAGCCGGATGCGGTCGCGGTCGTGTATCAGCAGTTGCTCGAGCCATGACCCCGCTGGATCTCCAGTCAGAGCGGGTTAATGCCATGGGCAACATCGTGTCGGAGGGCGTGCTCAACCAGCTCGGCCGTCCTAGATTGGACCGCCTCACTGTCCTCATCAGGGAGGCCGGCCAGAACAGCTGGGACGCGAAAGCGGACGAAGCGCCAACCGTTCGGTTCTCAACTGACCTGTACGAGGTCTCGGAGGAGCAACGGCGAATCCTCCGCAACACGGTCTTCCGCAGTCTGCCCAAGGGCGTGCGACTGGCCGAGGCGCTGGATCGGCGTCGCGCCGACCCACTCAGGTTGCTGGCGATCAGCGACCGGGGAACAAAGGGTCTCGGAGGCCCGACGCGGGCGGATCTCGTCGGACGACCCGATGAACCGCGCGACTTCGTCGACTTCATGCGCAATGTCGGAGAACCCCCGCGGCGAATCGCCGGAGGGACGTACGGATACGGAAAGACCGCGTTCTATCGCGCGAGTGGACCGCGCGCGATCTTGGCATATACAAGATGTCGGGTCAACGGTCGCGTCGAGACCCGCTTCATCGCAGCCGCGTTGGGCGACAGCCACATCGCCGAGCGAGTGAGGTACACGGGCCGCCATTGGTGGGGAAGGCTCGTCGACGGCATCGTCGAACCAGCTACCGGCGCGGAGGCAAATGAGCTCGGTCTCTGCCTGGGCCTGCCGACCTTCGATGGTACCGAGCTCGGCACCTCCGTGGTGGTCATCGACCCGCAGCTCGATGGGCGGACGCCGATGTCAGCTTCGGCCCATATCGCCGAAGCGCTCCTGTGGCATTTCTGGCCCAAGATGCTCCCCGGCGACACGGGAGCGCCCGCCATGGAGTTCCACGTCTCCTGCGACGGCTTGACGGTCGTCGTGCCCGATCCGCGCTCGACCCCACCA
This sequence comes from Chloroflexota bacterium, assembly GCA_012026785.1. GTDB lineage: Bacteria > Chloroflexota > Limnocylindria > Limnocylindrales > CSP1-4 > UBA5189. The sequence goes on from VEOW01000154.1 coordinate 5,637, forward strand.
CTCAACGGCTTCGCCGAGGCAATGAGCGTCGTGAAGGGACGAGCAATCGGTCATCCGATCGCCCTCGAGTCGGCCCAATACCCAATCGCTTCACAGAGGCCCGCCGCACATCTCGGCCGCCTCGCTCTCGTCAAGTTCGGGCATGTGCCCCGCCGCCATCTGGCCGATGACGATCGCGACGGCGCATGGGTTATCCCCGATCTCGCGCACCATGTCGCCCTGATGCGCGGCCCTGAGCTCGTGGTTAAGTACATGGAGGGACCCGTCCTGCCGGGCGCCACGATCGAGTACGCCGGATCGTTCCTCGTGGACCCGGCGGTCGAGTCTGCATTCGCCAAGTCGGAGCCACCCACCCATGACGACTGGTCACCCGACATGCTGGAGAACGATTGGGAGAGGCGATACGTCAGGATTGCCCAGCGCAGGATCGCAGAGATCCTCCAGGAGTACGCCTCACCGCTTCCGGTCGAGTCGGAGAGCGTCACCACCGTCGGGGGCCTCGGTGGCTTCTCTGACGAGCTCGGCAGCATATTCTTGGGTGAGGCCGGCTCGGGTCTGTCCGTGCCAGACGATGGGGGCACGGCTGGGAGCCGCGCGGTGGGTGGCACGCGGCCGAGGCGCCCACGGTTGACCATCGCCCCGGACGGCGGTCACCTCGAGTTGTTCGAGGGTCGCCGAGCATTCGCGGTCGACTTCGCCGTCGAACACGTCCCCGGATCGACGCGATCCATCGTCCTCGCCGAGTCATCAGTGGTGCTCGAGGGTCACGCCATCGAGACGGATCCGCCGGCCGGAGCGGGCAGCCCGGAGGTCATTTGCTGGGTCGGGCCAGACGGAAGGCGACACACTGGCGACCGCCTCATCGTCTCCGGACAGGCGACTGGCATGTGGCGCGTGTATGTGAGCGTGCCGACGGACGCGGCGATTGCGCTTGATCTGCAAGCGGTCTCCGGGGGTGCGGAATGACGCGGGTCGAGACCGCACCCTATCTCCGCATCGACCCGGCGAGGGTCGAGGCGGGCCCGTGGCTCGATAGTGCGACGGCACTGCCGATCCCGGCTTTCGGCATCGAGGGCTGGGATCCCACGGTGGATCTCGAGGTTGAGCGCCTGATCTCGATCGATCTGGAGGGCGCGCGAAACGATGCGGGTCTGGATGCGCGCGATGAGCTCGTGGTCGCGGCGACGTGGCACTGTCCGGCAACCACCATGCGCGGCGCGGGGTCCCGCCTGCGCCTCGCCGGCCGCGAGATGGAGGATCGTGTGCGGCTATACATCCCCGGCCGTGAACTCGCCGGACGGGTCGTCCTGCGAACCGTCGTGACCCTCGCCGCTAAGGTTCAGGACAATCAGCCTCTGGCCGCGATGATTCCCGGCTCCGTGCTTTGGGTGGATTCGACGATGATCGCGCTCGAGGGACGCGGGAGTCGATTCCCGATGGAATGGCTCGACTTCGGGGCGGCGGGTTGGCTACCGGACGGAGCCGGATGGTACCTTGAGTGGTCGCCTGAGCATCCTGAGGCGCCGGCGCTCGGAGCCGTCCGCCTATACCTCAACGAGGACCACCCGGCGGTCCGGGCGGCGGTTGTAGCTAGCCCCCCTGAGGTGCACCACCGGGCGATACGTGATGCGATCGAGTTCGACGTGGCTAGGAGCCTTATCGTCGGAGCCTTACGGGCCGACGCGGCATCTTGGGATGAGGCGGCCGGTGATCCGGGCTCCATTGCCGCGGTGGTCAATCGTCTGCTCAGCGTCGTGTTCCCGACCGAGTCGCTTGAAGGGCTCCGAACTCGCTATAAGGCGACGCCGCAGAGGCTCGAGACTAGGATCCAGGACGGCTTGCGGCTGTTCCGCGAACTCCCGCTGCCATGAAACTGTTCCCGAAGCTGCCGATCACGATCGCGCGGGATATCGCCGCTCAGGCCGCACGGGCGCCGATCTCGGACCTGGCGGCGGCCGGCGCAGTGGAACATGAGGCCGCGATCTTCTCACCGGTCGGCGGGGCTCGAGCCCACCCACGTGATATCGCCCAGCTTCGCGACGAGCTTCGCGCAGTGGCCGTAGCCAATCGCTACCCTATCGATGCCACAGAGGCGGAGCGGGTCGCGTTCGATGCCGAAGCCGCGAGGCAACTCACATCGCACATGAACATATCCGCCAGCGAGGCCGCCGACACCCGCGTATGGGCTTTCCTCGCTTGTGTCGCCGTGCCGGACATCGTCCGATGGCGATTTCCGGGCGGCCCGGCTGGAACGTCCGAGGATCGCTTCGTCGGCACCGCGCGTCGGCTCCGTAACACCTTCGCACGCCTCTGGTGGCGGTCTCATCTCCTCAGCATCGAGGACGGTGCCGAGGACCCTCTCGGCCGTCTTGGTGAGGATGAACTGGTCCAAATCACGGAGCGAACGGGCCTCGCCGGCAGTCCACGAGTTGCCACGCAGCTCGCAGATTCCTTCTTCGAGGCGGTCGATCGCTATCCACGAGTTTCACGCTCGATCCTCATGCGCGAGGCCATGAAGCGGATCCGGCGTCTTGCCGCCTTCACAGAGTTCGAGGCGCTGGCCGACGAGGCTCTCGTCACGCTCATCGACGAAGTCTTCGAGGCCTCCGCGCGCACGATCCCAAGGGCCCGACCCAAGGTCATCTCCTAGTCCGTGCGCAAAGCTGGGACGCCAGTGAGCTGAGGACCTCCAGCTTCACCCTGCCTAATGCCAATCGTCGCCTTCGAGAGGCGGAGCGTCTACGGGACTTCCCCCAACCGCCAGGTCATCGAGGATGTCCCGCTGCGATACACGGCATGCCTGGCAATCCTCGGACGCCCGCAGCCGGGACTTGTAAACATGCGCGCACGCGCGTACATTCTGAGAGATGACTGCGAACGATGCGGCCGCTGCCTTGGGGCTCAGTGCCGCTACGATCCGACGGCAGATCTTGAAGGGTCGCATACGAGCCCGCAAGGCCGGCCGCGACTGGGAGATTAGCGAAGCTGAAGTCCGTCGTTACCGGGCCGAGTCGCTCGGTCATCCAGGACGACGCCCGTCGCAGCCGACCCTCGGCCTTGTCGAGTGACGGCTAACCTGTCCATCGCCGAAGCGAGCATCGGCGAGCCCGCCCTAAGCAGAGGAGGTCTCGCAATGCTCCAGCTCTTCCCGATCCCGACTGCTCGGGCTCCTGGCTCGTTCACCTTCATCGATCTCTTCGCTGGGATTGGGGGGATGCGCATTGGCCTCACGCGGGTCGGTGGACGCTGCGTGTACTCCTGCGAGATTGACCGCTTCGCGCGCCGAACCTACGAGGCGAACTTCGGGCCGTGCGAAGGGCACGACATCCGCGAGGTCGATCCCGACTCGATTCCGGATCACGATGTGCTCGCGGCCGGTTTTCCCTGCCAACCCTTCAGTATCGCCGGTGTCTCCAAGAAGCTTAGCCTGGGCCGCCAGCACGGCTTCGCGGACGAGAAGAGCGGCAACCTGTTCTTCGAGATCGTTCGCGTCCTCGAGGCGAAGCGGCCGTCCGTGGTGTTCCTCGAGAACGTCAAGAACCTGAGAACGCACGACCGGGGCCGGACCATGCAGGTGATCCTGTCCGAGTTGGACCGCCTCGGTTACGAAATGGCGGTGGACGTTGTTGATGCCCGCCATTGGGTCCCGCAGCATCGGGAGCGAACCTTTCTCATCGGCTTCCGGCGGAGCGTCTATGGCGGTCGTCGCTTCGAATTCCCGCCAATCGAACGGCGAGTTCCGGCTCCCCGGCTCCGTGATGTCCTGGAACCGTGGTGGGAGCGCCGTTATGTGCTGACGGAACACCTGTGGTCGTACCTGCAGGGTTATCGAGACAAGCACCGTGAGCGGGGAAACGGGTTTGGCTACGGACTGTTCGGCGGCGACGACGTCGCGCGGACCCTGAGCGCTCGGTATCACAAGGACGGTTCAGAGATCCTGATCGACACCGGGAGTCGCCTCCCGCGCCGGCTGACGCCCACGGAGTGCGGGGCTCTGATGGGTTTCCCGGCCCCGCGAGTGGACCGTGACCGGGCCTCGCTCGAGGCCGATCCCGCCGAACCTATCGATTCGTTCGTCATCCCGGTGTCCGATACACAGGCCTACCGTCAGTTCGGCAACGCCGTTGTAGTCGATGTGATCGAACACCTCGGCGGCGCGCTCGTGGCGCAGGCTGGCTTCGGCCGAGCGCCCGTCGCGGAGGTGCTGGCCGCAGGGGCGTGACACCGGCATGACCGGAGCTGTCCTGCCAGGTAGTCTTGGCGGGTGCGACCTGCCGCCAGCTCCGAGAACGCCCGCCAGACCATGCGGGCAAACCGCGGGATCTCACGGCGCGAGGTTTTGTTCCGTCGAGCGCTGTGGAGAGCCGGGGTGCGAGGCTACCGCGTGCAGACCCGCCTCCCGGGAAGGCCGGACATCACCTTCCCCGCTCTTCGCCTCGTGGTTTTCGTCAACGGCTGTTTCTGGCACAGGTGCCCGGTTTGCCAGCCGCGGCTGCCCGCAGCAAACGCCGAGTTCTGGTCGGCTAAGTTTCGTGAGAACAGGCGACGTGATGAGGAGGCGCGGGCCAACCTTCAAGCCGCCGGGTGGGACGTCGTGACCGTCTGGGAGCACGAGATCCGGCCCGACCCGAGCCAGCGTGCGCTGGAGTTGGCGACCATGATTCGCAGTCGACGGCTGACGCATTCGGCTGGCACCGATGCCTGACCTCGCCGAGTGGTTGCCCTTCGCGCTGAGCCCTCCGCGCCGGGCAGTGTACAAACGTCTCTCGGCCAACGACACCGGGGCGACCGGGGCCCATCAGGTTGGGCCATACATCCCGAACCGCGTTGCGTTCGCGCTCGACCCAACGCTCGAGGATCCCGTCAGAAACCCGCGCCGCGATTTCCATCTCCGGCTCATCAGCCATGCCGAAACGAGCACGCCTTCGCTGATCTACTACAACAACCGCCGGTTCGGCGGGACTCGCAACGAGTGTCGATTGACTGGCTTCGGGGGTCGTCAATCAGCCCTTTTCGACCCGGAAAGCACTGGTGCCCTGCTCATCCTCTCGTTCGGTGAACTCGGCTCCGAAGTTGAGGGGTGGCTCGCTACTGATCCCGAGGAGGATCAGGTTATCGAGGCGGTTCTCGGTCCCGTAGAACCGGGGATCGTCGGTTTCATTGGTCCCGATCCCGCTGGTACCCTGGCACTCTTCGAGGTGGCGCCGGGTCTCGACTCATGCCGTCCGGACGAAGCGACGTTGCCATCGCGGTGGAGACAGGAGTTCCCTTCGGCAAGTGAGATCTCGGCTCACGCCGCGGCCCTCGTTCCTCCCTCGCTTCCGATGGACACAAGGTTCCTCCGTCGCCACGACTGCGAGTACTCGCTGTTCCAGGTCGTGGAGGAGCATCACCTTTTGCCGGTGATCGGGGGTGGCTTCAGGTTTGTGGCGGACTTCCTCGCCCTCGCGCAGACAACCCTTCAGCGTCGCAAGTCCCGAGCCGGGAAGTCACTCGAACTTCAGCTCGCGCGGATCTTCGACGAGGAGCGCTTGGAATACGTGGCTCAAGCTCAGACGGAACTTGGGCATCGACCGGACTTCTTGTTTCCGTCGCTAGAAGCATATCGCCAGCTCCCGTCCGGCCATCCGTCGCTCGCCATGCTTGCCGTCAAGTCCACTCTACGGGACAGGTGGCGCCAGGTTCTCACCGAAGCGGACAAGATCCCGGTAAAGCATCTCTTCACGTTGGATCAGGGGCTGTCTGACGCACAGTTCAGGGACGTCACCGCTGCGGGCATCCGCCTCGTTGTCCCTGAGAGACGGCTGGCATCGTATCCGGCGTCCCTTCGGGTAGAGATCTCCACCTTGGCTGCGTTCGTCCAGAAACGAGCCCGTCGCCGTATGGACGCGACGAGGCTTGCAGACGGACCATGAATCGCCTCTATTGCTGGCTGTGAGTGTCCAGCTTTGCCGGGGCCGGACGGCCCATGTGGATCCGTGGTCATGGACTCGTCAATGATCTCGCTGACGTAAGGACTGGGGCGTTGTACCGCGAGGCTGCGTTCATTCACAACCATCGAGGTCAGCCAGTGGATAGGCCGTCGTGGGAAAACGACTCGACTGAGGCCCGACAATCGCGCCATGCGCGAGGTGCCCGATCCCGTCCGGCGAGTCGTTGACGAGTGGCTGGAGGCAGGCCGCCCGCGGCAGCCGCCGATCTTGTGGGCCAAGGAGCGCTGGCTCGACCAGTTCCCGGAGCATCGCCACGAATCACGCGAAGCCCGTCATCGCCGCGGGTCGCGTCCACGGCGTCAGCGTCGTCTACTCGTATCACCCGGGTGCTCACCTCCGTGGTCCACGCGATCTGCGGGCCGCAGCCATCGCCGCCGCACTTCGGTCGGTCGCCGAGGGGGCTGCGGGCGCCCATTCCGCTGCCTGCTTCGCTGTCCAGAATGGGCGCATGAGAACGCGAGCGACCGAATGAGCGACGAGGGGCGTATGGTTGTGAGTCCCTTGGCCGATGTTCCGACGCCAGAGTTGCTGGCGATCTACGGCCAGATCCTCACCATCCTTCGCGAACGCGGGATCACTCGGACCGAGGACAGTCCCGTTGGCGGCTACGCCGAGTACCTCGCGTCGATCGCGTTCGGCCTCGAGCTCACGACGAACTCGGCGATCGGCTACGACGGCATCGACGCAGAGGGCATCCGTTACCAAGTCAAGGGCCGACGGATCACCCGCTGGAACCCATCGCGCCAGGTGAGCGCGATCCGTGGACTTGGCGATGAGCACGTCGAACCGTTCAACTTACTTGTCGGCATCCTCTTCAATGCCGACATGTCGGTGATGCGGGCGGCTCTCGTCCCCGTGGCGGTCGTCCGCGCGCAGTCCAAGCTGCAAGCCCACGTGAACGGCTGGCGCTTTCACCTGCGCGACGCTGTTTGGGCGATCTCGGGCGTGCGCGACGTGACCGACGAAATCCGCGAGGCAAGCGCGCGGGCCACATGACCGACCCCGACCTTGATCGCAACCCCATGGTCATCGAGGCGATCAACTCGCCCAAGCGTCGATTTTGCGTCTATCGCCACTTGGATCGATGACCGGCAGGCCTTCTGCGAGACGAACGAGTTCACGACGCTTGACGCATGATCGGCGAGGCCGACCGCGAGATCAGGCTCCGGACGTTCGAGTGGTTGACTCGCCAGCACGAGGAGCACGGCGAGACGATCTCCCGGACCGCGCTCGAGACCTTCACCATCGACGGTCATCGCATCCCGCTGGTCGGTCCGTCGGGGATCTGGAAGCCGGCGGTCTGCGAGCTGCCGGTGTCGATCACGACGACGGTCGGCGGGCCGTACGACGACAGCTTCGACCGACAGAGTGGCACGCTCCGGTACGCCTACCGCGGGACCGATGCAGGGCACCGCGACAACCGTGGGCTGCGCCGCGCGATGGTCGAACGCGTGCCGATCGTGTACTTCCACGGGGAAGCTACGTCGCGGCCTACCCCGTGTTCATCGTCGAGGACCATCCGGAGCGGCTGCAGTTCTCGATGCAGGTCGATGACGTCTTCGAGCTCCAGGACGAGCCTGTGGGGCTGGGGATGATCGCGGAGGATCCCGAGCCCAGGCCCGCCTACGTCACCGCAACATTTCGACGCCGCCTCCACCAGGTGGCATTCCGCGAGCGGGTCATTCGAGCCTACGCCGAGCGCTGCGCGCTGTGCCGCCTCCGCCACCAGGAGCTGCTCGACGCCGCCCACATCACGCCCGACAGCGACGCCGAGGGCGAGCCCCTCATCAGCAACGGCGTGGCACTGTGCAAGCTCCATCACGCGGCCTTCGACCGCTTCTTCTTCGCCATCCGGCCCGACTACGTCATCGAGGTCCGACCGTCGGTCCTCCGCGAGTCGGACGGCCCGATGCTCGTCGTCGGCCTCCAGCAGATCCATGGCCAGCAGATCCACCTTCCGCGCCGCCCGATCCATTTACCGGATCCCGCTCGCCTCGAGCGCCGCTACGAGCAGTTCAGGCAGGCCGCGGGCTAGTTCCTGGACGCCATTCCATCCGACAGCCATCGGCCGGCTACATTCGGGACGCGATAAGGGCCGCATAAGCGGCGGCACGTAACCTGCCGCGACCGAATGCCGTGGCAAGTTGTCTATTTCCGTTATCGCGATGGGTCCGAGCCGGTCAGCGACGCGATCGACGGCATGCCGCCTTGGGTCCAGGCGGCGATCGATAACCAGATCGAGCGCCTCGCCGTGTTCGGGCCGCACCTCGGGTTCCCGTATACCAGCCAGATCGACGGCGGACTCCGAGAGCTTCGCTGCCATTTCGGGCCAGACCTGTACCGAATCTTGTATCGCCGCTCGCGGAACCTGTTCGTCCTGCTTGGCTTCCTGCCAAAGCACTCCCCCCGTGTCCCCGAGGCTGACATCGAGTTGGCCAGGCAGCGATGGGACGAGTTCGTCCGTCGGATGGCCGAGCGGCCGCGTCGACCTCCTCGTGCCGCGGGTCACGATGCACCTTGACCCGAACTTCTCAATACTGATAAGTTTGTCAGCCACGCCGCGATCCGGAGGCGAGTACGCATGACCGATCAGCAGCACTGGGTGAGCCCCATCGGGAGCACGAGTCGCTCCACCAGGCGACGGCGTGCCTCCCGGAGCCCCGAGTATCGCGCCGAGCAGGACCGCCTGGCCCCGTATGAGGCGCTGGCTCGAATGGTCATTGCGCGCCGGATCCGCTACGGCCTCACGCAGGGGCAGCTCGCCCACAGGATCGGCACGAGCATCTCAGCCGTCAGCCGTCTGGAGAGCGGTCAGCACCGTCCAAATGTCGAGACGCTCGAGAAGCTCGGCCGCGCCTTCGGCGAGCGCTTCGTGTTCGGATTCGAGGACCCCTCGGGCGATCGCGAGCTCGCCATCAGCCGGTAGGTACCCACGTGGACTGGGGACGGCAAGCGCTGTTGCTGCTCTGCAGCATTGCAGCTACGCTATCGGCATGAAGACCCACTACGTCGCCGTCCAGAGCCGGGGAACGATCGCCCTGCCGGCTGCGCTACGGCGGCGGCTCCACCTCGACCGGCCAGGCGCCCAGGTGGAGCTAGTCGAGCGCGACGATGGCCGGATCGAGCTGCGGCCCCTCCTCCCGGTCCCCGCGGACCAGGCGTGGTTCTGGACGGAGCGCTGGCAGGCCATGGAGCGGGAGGTCGACGAGGACGTCGCCGCGGGCAGGGTGACGGTCGTCGACGGCCCGGACGCGTTGTTCGAACACCTGGACGGAGCGGGCACGGTTCGATCGACCGACCCGTGAAGTTCGAGGTCACCCGACGTTTCGAGGGCGACTGGCGTCGCCTGTCCGAGTCGGAGCGCGACCGGTTCCGACGGGTGATTCGAGAGGAGTTCCACCCCGCCTGTGAGCGCCAGCGAGCCGATCCAACGGCACCCTGGCCGAAGCGCCTGCGCGTGCGCTCGGTGGAAGGGGCGCCCGGGATCTGGGAGATGACCTGGAGCTTCAGCGGGCCCGATGGCCGAGCGACCTTCGAGTTGGTCGAGATCGACGGCGAGCCCGCGGTTCGCTGGCGCAGGATCGGTGGCCACGCGATCTTCGGGGGACCCTGAAGCGACCGATCCGCAACTGGGTCATGGCTCGAACGGGTCGGGTTCGGGCGCCCCGATTTGGGGACCTCTTGGTGGGTGTTCAGCCGCCGCGGCGGTCCGTACCCTCGAGCCCGTGGGGGTAGCGGCGGCGCTGGAGCCGATGGAGGTCAAGGCTCGCCCCGGATCCGTGGCACAGGTCCGGGTTCGAGTCCGCAACGACGGCCCGAAGGCCGACGGCTTCTTCCTGTCGATCCTGGGTCCGCTCGCGCCATGGGCGTCGGTCGAACCGCCGACGGTTCGAATTGCGCCGACGGACGTCGCGGAGGTGCGCGTCTCGTTTCGACCGCCCCGCCAGGCAGGCCTGGTGGCGGGCGCCCAACCGTTCGGCGTCAGCGTTCGATCCGCCTCCGATCCCGGCGTGGCCGTCGTGCAGGAGGGGGCGCTGCAGCTGTCACCGTTCGTCGCCCTCGCCGGCGAGCTCGAGCCGCGAATGTCCCGGGGACGGCGGACGGGCTGGCACACCCTGTCGGTTCGAAATGTCGGCAATGAGCCGGCGCGAGTGTCCGCCCGGGCGTCCTCGCCCGACGATGCCCTGCGGGTGGCGTTCGAACCGGCGGAGCAGGGGATCGCGCCGGGCGAGGCGAGGTCGTTCCGAGTTCGGGTCCGCCCGCGGCGGCTTCGGAAGCGCGGTGCGCCGGTGACGATGCCGTACCTCATCGAGCTCTCGGACGGGCTTGGCGGGACCGAGGCGGTGCCCGCGGTATTCGAGGGGCGAGCGCTGATCTCTGGCTGGGCGCTTGTGCTGCTGGTCCTGCTCGTGCTCGGCGCGGTCGCGCTCGCTGCGGCAGTCACCCTCGGGGCATTCGGGGCCTGACGGCCAGAGGATCGTGCCGCCAGCGATACGGCCATGTTGCCTTACGGCTGCCCGGGCACGAGCGGCAGGAAGGCTGCGCAGTCAGGATCAGCGTCGCGCGCGTAGAGCGTCATGAAGATCGCGTTCGCCTCCATGAGTTCGTACGGAACGGCGCGCCGGTGGTCAGCCTCTTCTTCGGCCTCGACCGAGCCGCAATGGGCATGGGCGACGAGCCCTGGATATCCACTCAACGAGTGAAGGTGGAAGCCAAGCCTCGTCCCGCGTCGAAGGTCGCGGTACTCGTAGGTGTACTTGGAGAGCCGCCATCCCCCGGCTTCGGTCCGATCGTAGTACTCGCGGTACAGCGCCTCGACATCCTGCTCACAAGGATCGCCTGGCGCGGCCAGCCTGAACTCGAGAAGCCGCCTGGGCGTGCTGGCGCCGACATCGCGGATGACCACATCCCCAAAGCTATCGAGGTGGTCCGTCAGGCGGTTGCGCCGGACCCGAACTTCGCTGTCGGTCAGGGCGCGTGGTGCGGTCACCCTTGGATCGGCTACGGCTCAGGGGACTGGGTCGGCTCCTCCACCATAGATGGCGCCGTGCGGTCGGCTCCGAGGAGACGAAGCACCGCCTTGCGGGGGATTCGATAGGTCCGCTCAGAGAGCTGGACCGCAGCCACTCGCCCAGCGTGGATGTAGTTGAGGATGGTGGACGAAGATACCCCCGCGAGCGCCGCGACCTCGGCAGGCGAGTAGAACGGCCTGTCCAGGCCCTGCGCCAGGTCATCGAGGATCGAAGGCTCGCCAAGAGCCATCCCAACCGCCCCTTCCATGAGCTTGAGTCTATTCGTCCTATTTCTCATCGCCAACGATACCCAAGATGCCCAACTTGTCAATCACGTTGCGGCTCCTGGGTCTATTCCCGCGACGGGCATAGCCGCTGGCTTCTTCGACCTGCCGGATGTCGGGCTGGGCGACATTGGCCACGGTGCGAGCCTCGGCGACGACCCTCGTCGCGCCCTCCCCGCCCGATGTTCTCTGTGGCTACCGTACCGATGACCTTGCCCGGCGCGCAGGCGCCTGAGCCCGCGAACCTCGTCGCTTTGTTCGCTACGGCTACTTAACGGCCCGAATCCGGTCTCTGCCACCCGCTTCGGCGGGGCCCGAGGCGCCTGCAACCCTCGATTCCCGTTGCTTGGGTCGCTCACGGGAACAATTCGACCAGGATCGCGAGTATCCCCCCGCCGAGCGCGCCGAACCTCGTCGCTAAGGTTGCTCCAGGGAACATTGCCGCCGTAGGGGCCGCCGGACCTCAGCGCAGCAGCGTCTGCCAGGCGCGACGGTCGCTGGGATCGATCCGCCGGAGCCAGCCCAGGGCGTCGAAGTCGGCATCGGCCGAGGCGATCGCTTCGAGGCCGTGGGCTCGGCACGTTCCGGCATGCAGGCGATCCGCCGCGCCGAGCGTCGGCGCATCGAGCGACATGGCGATCCGGAAGGCTTCATCGCTCACGGCGACCAGCGGCGCGAAGATCGTGTAGGCCCGCTCGGTCAGACCGCGAATGTCGCCGACCTTCCCGGACAGCTCGAGGTGCCAGACCTCTTCGAGGACGGCGGCGGAGGTGCGGCCATCTGACGCACCACTGGCGACCGCTTCGAGGAGGCCCAGGCAGGCCTCGCGGTGTGGGCCTGCCAGCTGGGCGTAGACGATGATGTTGGCGTCGACGAGGAAGCTCACGGCTCGACGGGATCATGCTCCGACTCGGCCAGCCGATCGATCGCCGCTGGTTCGAGATGCGGCGGAGCTGGTGCCGAGCGGATCGCCTCGACCGCCCGCATCCGGCGCTGGCGCGTGGCAACCCCGATCTGGGCGTCGATGGCGCCTCGGATCACGCTCCCGACCGACGTGTGGCGCCGCTTGGCCTCCGCCTCGAGGCGACGCCGCTGGTCCGTGGTCACGAGGATCTGGAGTCGCTCCTTCAGCATGTGCACATCATACACAAGTGGCTCCGCACGGCCTGGTTCGCGGCCCGAGCGACGCTCACGGAGCCGGATCTCGTCGGTAAGGTTGCTCCACGGAACATTGCGCCGTCGGCGCCGGGTGTGGGCGAGAGAGGTGCATGAGCGGGCGGGGGCAGAGCGGCCGCTCCCTTCGAGCCCGCGCGCGCATAATCCGGCGATGGTTGCCGAGGGCCTGGGGACGGCCAAGGACGCTGGGCCGCTTGGACCGCTCGAGGGCGAGGCGCTCGATCCGCTCGTCCAGCCGCAGTGCTCGCTGTCGGTTCAGCTGCGGCGTGCGACCGGCGCGATCGTCGGGCGCGGCGGCGAGCTGCAGGCGATCGAGGGCGCGAGCCGCGAGGCGAAGGATCACCTGGCCGCGATCACCCTCGAGGGCGAGCCGGGCATCGGCAAGACGCGCCTCCTCGTGACCGCCGCCGAGCTGGCCAGCGCGGCGGGCTTCACGACCGTCGCGATCACCGCCGACGAGGAGATCCGCGGGCCCTTCCTGGTCGCGAGGAGTCTCTTCGGCAACGGCGCCGTCCGCGAGGCCGCGGTCGGCACGCGGGCGGAAGGCGCCGTCCGGCGCGTCGGAGACGCGTTGAGCGGTCGCGACGAGCCCGGCTTCGAGAGCCTCTCCGCCGACGCCAAGCTGCTCCGGGCGTTCGACCTGGGCGCCATCGCGATCTCCGAGCTGGCGGCGGTCAAGCCGCTGGCGGTGATGATCGACGACGTCCAATGGGCCGATGACGACACCCTTCGAATGCTTCGGTATGCGGTGAGGAGCGTCGCCGAGCAGCCGGTCTTCCTGCTCCTGACCTTCCGCCTCGACGAGTTCGCGATCGTCCCGGAGGCCGCGAACTTCGTGGCCGACATGGAGCGGATGGGCCTCGTCCGGCGCCTCCGGCCGTCCCGCTTCGGGGCGGCCGAGACGGGCCTCCTGCTCGAGCAGGTCCTGGGTGGCAAGGTCGAGGGCCAGTCGGTCGCGGCGATGCACGCCCAGTCGGAGGGTGTGCCGTTCATCGTCGAGGAGCTCGCGCGGACGCACCGCGAGGCGGGCACCCTCCAGCAGGTCGACGGCGAGTGGCGGCTGGGACGCAACGCCGCGCGCCTCGTGCCGTCCGCCGTTCGAACCCTCATCTCCCGGAGGGCGGCGCGGCTGCCGGGGGACGCGCTGGCGCTGCTCGGCGATGCGGGGGTCCTGGGGCGGAGCTTCAGCGTTCGGGACCTCGTGGCGATCGGGGAGGGGAGCGGCGGGCGCGGCGCCGAGGCGGCCACCGGCGCCACTCGAACGCCCGACGCGATCGCCACGGCCCTCGAACCGGCCGTCGAGGCCGGCCTCCTCCTTCGTCACCCGGAGGGCGACGCCGCCGACTACACCTTCACCCACGAGCAGGTTCGAGACTTCGCGGTCGGCCAGCTTTCGAACGCCCGGCGGCGCGAGGTCCACCGGGCCGTCGTCGACCTCCTGCTCGAAGCCGGCGAGCCGCCCGCCGAGGCCCTGCCGATGCTGGCCCAGCACGCCCTGGCGGCGGGCGACAACCCGCGGGCGGCAAGGTTCTCGATCGAGGCGGCCGCGGCCGCCCTGCGTTCGAACGCCCCCGAGGAGGCGCTGCGCCTGGTCGATGCGGCCCTGCCGGTCGTGTCGGCCGCTGCCGACCGGCGCACCCTGCTGACGACTCGCGACGACGCCTACGCCGCCCTGCGCCGCTCGTCCGACCGGCTCGACGGGCTGGCCGAGCTGGCCGCCCTGGCCGAGGCGTCGCGCGATCGGGCGCTCGAGATCGACGTCCAGCTGCGGCGTGCGGCCGCGCTTCGGATCGCCCACGACGAGGATGCGGCGGCCGAGCTGGCCCGCCGGGTTCGAGAGCGGGCCGCCAACGATGGCGACAAGGGCGCCGAGCTTCGAGCCACCATCGAGCTCGGCCAGGCGCTGACGAAGACGGCCCTCGGCGAGGGCTTCGGGGTGTCCGACGTCGAGGTCGACATCGATGCCGCGGAGGAGGCGTTCCGCCGGGCGATCGAGCTGGCGCGGGAGGTCGGCGACGAGCGGAGTCTCGCGGCCGCGGAGCGAGAGGTCGCCGCGCTGCTGCTGTCGCGGGTTCGCACGTGGTTCGTGGGCGAGGTGAAGAAGGGCACGATGCATGCGATCGCCCAGCGCGTGCTCGCCGGCGCCCCGATCGACGAGGTCCTCGGCGATCAACCGATCGCGCCGCTGGTCATGGAGGCCCGGGCGCACTGCGAGCGGGCCCTCGAGATCTTCGAACGGCTCGACGACCGGACCGGCGTGATGTCGACGGTGATCATGCTGGCCTACATCAACTACGCGCCAGCGATCCACCTCACCTCGTCGGCTCGCCATCTCGAGGAGATCCGGCGCGTGACGTCGCGGATGGCGGAGCTCGTGACCGAGAGCGAGCGCGCGCGCCAGGAGCTCCAGATGCTGTTCGGGGTGCACGTTTACGCGCGGGCCAAGGTCGTGCCGGATCTCGCGCTCAGTCGCGGCGAGGACGCCTACCGTGCGGCCCGGCTGTCGGGCGACCAGGCGACCGAGTTCGCCGCGGCCGGTGGCGTGGCCCTGACGCGCCTCGAGCTGGGCGCCGTCGCCGAGGCCGCGCGCTGGCTGCGCCTCGCCGCGGCGGTGGCCGCCAGCGCGCCGACCCCGCTTCGAACGCGGTCCCTGGAGCTGTGGCGGGCGCGGGCTCGGGCCGCGGCGGGTGACGGGGACGGGATGCGACGGCACTTCGAGGGTGCGATGCTCCTCGCCAGTCGCGCGGGTGCGGTTGCACGCTGTGAGGTCGCGGCGTGGCTGGCGCTCACGGCGGCCCGGCTCGGCGCGCGTGCGGGGCACGGCGATGGGCAAGCCGCCGACCCGGAGCTCCTCGCCCGGGCCGAGGAGGCCGCGGCCGAGGGCGCGGCGCTCGTCGCCGCGCTGCCCGGCCAACCGCCATGGGCCGCCCTGGCGAACGCCGCGCGGGCGGAGATCGCGCTGGCCCGCGGCGATCTGCCCGCCGCCGCGGCCGCCGGTGGCGCCGCGATGCAGTTCTTCGAGGCGTCCCTCACTGAGGACGTCAACCTCGAGACGCTCCTCTCGGCCGCCCGCGGGATCCTCGCGGCCGCCCCGCCGGAGATGGCGGGCCAGGTCCGCGATTGGCTTCGAATGACCCTGTCGCGGATCGCCCAGGCGACCGTCGACGATCGGGTTCGAGTTCGATGGCTCCGGGGTCCGCTGGGCCGTGAGCTGGTCGAATTGGCGGGGGTGCTCGAAGCGGACGTGGCGGCCGGCGCGTCGCCCGGGTCGGCAGCAGCGCCGGCCATCGCAGCCCTCGACGAGGTCGACCGCCGGATCGTCCACCTGCTGACCGAGGGCCTGACGAACCGCGAGATGGCCGAGTCGCTCGGGCTCAGCGACACCGAGCTGGCCGAGCGGCTGGCCCGCGTCCTCGCCCAGCTGGGGGCTTCGAACCGGGCCGAGGCGACGTCGCTCGCCTTCCGCGGTCTCACCCCGACCGCCAGCTTCGTCGCGGCGACCCGCTGATGGCGACCCGCTGATGGCGCTTCGAGTCCGCGTCGATCGCCACAAGTGCATCGGCGCCGGGAACTGCATCACCCTCGCGCCCACCGCGTTTGACTGGCTGCGGGGTGATTTCAGCAAGGCCGACATCGTCGAGCCCGACAGCGTCGAGGACGAGCTGCTGCGCGAGGCCGCGTTCGCCTGCCCGACCGGCGCCGTCGTGATCGAGGAGGGCGCCGAGCTGCTGCCGTGGCAGCTCCGGGGCAAGGTCGAACCTGCCCGGCGGGTCTTGAAGACGTTCATGTTCACCGACGTCGTCGGTTCGACCAACCTCGTCGAGGTCATGGGTGACGAGGCCTGGGACACGCTCCTGCGCTGGCACGACGCGACCCTGCGCGAGGTCTTCAGCGCCCACCAGGGCAAGGAGATCTCGACGACCGGCGACGGGTTCTTCGTGAGCTTCGACTCGCCCGAGCAGGCCGTGGCGGCCGCCATCGCGATCCAGCGCCGCCTCCAGGAGCATCGCCAGAGTGCCGGCTTCGCGCCCCCGGTCCGAATCGGTCTGCATGCCACCGACGCGAAGCAGGTCGGCACGAACTTCCGGGGCAAGGGCGTCCACGAGGCGTCCCGGATCGCCGGCGTGGCGAAGGGCGGCGAGATCGTGGCGAGTGTCGGGACGGTGGGGGAGGCGTTTCCTCACTCGGCGCCGCGGCGCGAGAATCTCAAGGGCCTGTCCGAGCCCATCGAGATCGTCAGCGTCGACTGGAAGTAGGCGCGAGGCACCCTGCATCCACACCCAGGGCACGCGCCCACGCCCACCCATCCGCGTCTCGCTGCCCGATGTTCCCCGTGGCTACCGTAACGACGACCTTGCCCCTCGCCCTACCGCTTCAGCCCGGGAACCTCGTCGATTTGTGCCACACGGCTACCTAACGGCCCGAATCCCGCCGCCTGGCCGCCCCGCAACGCCCTTCAGGCGCCCGTGACCCCCGATTTCCGTCGCTTAGGTCGCTCACGGGAACAATCCGACCAGCGTCGCCCCCCGGCCACGACTCGTCGAGCGGAACCTCGTCGCTAAGGTTGCCCCACAGAACATTGGCCCGCCTGCCGCATCGGCTGCCGCCGCCCGGTGCATCGGCTGCCCGCGCCGACGGCCGAAGGAAACGCCTCGCGCTCGCCGCGGGGACCTGTCGCGATCGCGCCTGAACCTGGCCAGCTGCGGCTTGGGCTTCTTCGTGCCGGTCGGCACTTGTCGTCTCTGGGCCGGTGGGGCAGCGTACGTGCCGGCGGCGCGGAGTCCGGCATGGAGCCGCCGACGTCTGCTACGGCTCGCCGATGGTGGATCCCGCCGCGGGAGGAACGGCGATGCGACGAGAGCAGTTGCTGCTTCGTGGACTGGCCGTGGGAACGGCTGCCGCTGCCACGGGCATGATGTTGCGCCGGTGGGCCGACAGGCGGGCCGCCGAGGCGTTCTACACGACCGAACTCGAGGCGAGCGAGCCCGATTGGGTCGGAGCCGGCTACGGCGGCTTGCCGATCTACTGGCACGCCAGCGAGTGGATCGAGGCCCTCTTCACGACGTCGCTCCAGGCGATCCGCGAGGCACTGCCCTCAGACGATCTACACCCCGTCCGGATGCCGAATGGCCGTGGCGTGGTGTACATCGCCGGAACCCGGTACGGCGACATCACGGCCAACGGCGTCGAGGGTGTCGCTGCGCTGCCATACGGCGAGGTCTGGGTGGCCGCGGCCGTCACCCGGCGGCCGGCGCCGCCGCTTCTGCCGCTGATCGCGCCTGCGAGCAGCGGCCGGGCAGCGGGTTGGTTCGTGCTCCATCTCCCCGTCACCACGAAGGTCGCGCGGGACGTTGGACGAGGCGTCTGGGGCTACCCCAAGTTCATGGCCGACATGGACTTCGAGGACGCCATCACCGAACGGTCCGTCCGGCTGGCCGAAAACGGACAGACGATCCTGTCGCTGACCATCCATCCCGCCGGTCGACCGTCGGTCGGTCATGACCCGACGGTGCTCTACTCCGTCCTCGACGGGCAGCTCGTCGAGGTCGCCATCCCGAGCTACGCCATCCAGCAGACTCGCTGGGGCGCGGCGGGTGGACACCTCGAGCTCGGCGACCACCAGGTCGCCGACGAGCTTCGGCGTCTGGATCTCTCGCGCCGGCCGTTCATGACCCGGCTGTCCATCAGCCAGCGGATCTCGATGGTCAGGGGCCGGGCGATCGGGCCGGCGCGACCCTATCTGGG
Source organism: Chloroflexota bacterium (assembly GCA_012026785.1). Lineage (GTDB taxonomy): Bacteria > Chloroflexota > Limnocylindria > Limnocylindrales > CSP1-4 > UBA5189. The sequence continues at coordinate 23,847 of VEOW01000154.1, forward strand.
CTACATCGGCGACGAGCGCGACCTGGGCCGCTTCGTCGTGCACTATCCGAAAGCCGCTCCGATCGATCTCTACGCGCCCTTCGCCTCGACGGCCGGGCCGATGCGGGCGGTTGCCTCGGCTACGTCCCCGACGCCGGCATCGCCTGCAGCCGAGGAGCCCGAGCTGGCGGGAGCCGCAAGGTAATTCGCTTCAGGTGACCCGAGCCGAACAGCCCGGTCCACCCTTCGGGCGGCGCGGTTGCTGCATTACCGTAATGCATGTATGCTGCGCTCCATGAAGTCACACTTCGTGAGTGTCCAGAGTCGCGGGACGATCGCGCTGCCAGCCACACTGCGCCGCCGCCTGCACCTGGATCAACCCGGCGCGCAGGGCGAGCTCGTTGAGGGCGAGGATGGGCGGATCGAGCTGCGCCCGCTCGTGCCCGTCCCGGCGGACCAGGCCTGGTTCTGGACCGAGCGCTGGCAGGCCATGGAGCGCGAGGTCGATGACGATGTCGCGGCCGGCCGGGTGACGGTCGTCGACGGCCCGGACGAGCTGTTCGAGCACCTCGACGGAGCGGGCACGGATCGATCGACCGACGCGTGAAATCCGAGGTCACGCGGCGGTTCGAGGGCGACTGGGGTCGCCTGTCCGAAGGAGAGCGCGAGCTCTTCCGGCTTGTCGTTCGGGGGGATTTCCACCCGGCGTGTGAGCGTCGCCGCCTCGATCCGGCGGCACCGTGGCCCGCCAGCCTCCGGGTGCGTTCGGTCGAGGGTGCACCCGGGATCTGGGAGATGACCTGGAGCTTCAGCGGTCCGGACGGCCGCGCGACGTTCGAATGGATCGCGCTCGACGGCGAGCCGGCGATTCGCTGGCGCCGCATCGGCGGCCACGCAATCTTCGGACAGCCATAATCAGAGCGACCCGCGGGGAGCGGGTCAGCCGATGGGCTGGGTCAGCCGGTGGGCTACGCGGCGGCGTGCACTCGAGCGGCGCGCGGGCCCTTGGGGCTGGCCTCGATCTCGAACTCGACGCGCTCGCCGCCGGCGAGGCGGTCGAAGTCGAGCGATTCGTCGAGGGCGCTGCGATGGAAGAAGTACTCCTTCGCATCCTCGGCGACGATGAAGCCGAAGCCGCGATCGGCAACGACCTTCTTGATGGTTCCGGTGGCCACGATTGACCTCCAAGGCTCCCGCATCTGGAATGGCAGAACGCACGGTCCGTTCGAAGGGCGGTCGACCACGCGGCGCACCGCTGCGAGTTGCAGCAGTCCGCTGACGCTAGCACGGATGTTCGAGGCCGTCGAACAGCGGCCCGGCCGACTCCGGTGCCGGCCGTCACCGTGGTGCCGAGCAGGTGACGGAAGTCGGCAGGTGGACGGTGCTACGGTTCGGCCGCCCCGTTCGCCGCTCCCGCTTTCGCTCGCCCACCACCACCACCCAAGAGGAGCCCCCAGTGATCTTCGACCTGCCCGGCGCCGGCGCGCCCCGACATCCCCACGGCGCACGGAAGGCGCTCGCGACGTTCGCGCTCGTCGCGCTCGCCCTCGCCGCCTGCACCCCGGGGCCGGGACCGGGCGGCAACCAGGGCGGTTCCGGCCCCGGAACCCCGAACGTCGTCAGCGGGCGCGTGACGACCGAGGATGGCCGGCCGATCGCCGGGGCCCGGGTTCGAATCACCGGCTACGTCGGCGGATCCCAGCTGGGCCAGGACCTGGTGACGCTCGAAACCGGATCTGACGGGGCCTACGCCTTCGAGGTCGAACCGGGGCTGTACAGCGTTCGAGCGGAGACGACGGTCGCATTCGATGGCCAGACGTACCTGTTCGACCTCGACCCCGTCGACCGGACGTGCGACCAGGCGATGTCGAACGGCGGCATCGTCGAGGACTGGGTCCTCCACCTGCAGGGCATGTGGGCCTGTGCCGGCCAGCCCAATCCAGACAACCACGCCGAGTACCACGGGGCGGCCGTGCAGCTGTTCAATCGAACGGAGGCCGCGCGGCCAGCCGACACCGTCGTCCGGTTCCTGTTCGAGCCGTTGACGCCGCTGGCCGACGGACGCCCCGGCGCGCCGATCACGATGGATCGAACGATCCAGGCGTTCCAGACGAGCTACGGCCCGATCGACGACACCTGGGTCCTGTACGACATCCCGCTGGCCCGATACCGGGTGACCGCCGCGGCGATCACGAGTGGCGGGAGCGCGGAGCCGCTGCTGCTCTCGACTGAGGCGGCCCCCACGCCGGCCGAGGCGGTCGAAATCGCCTTCGCGGCACGCAAGGTCGTCGAGACGCCGGTCGTCGGGTACGCCATCCCGAGCCTGACGATCCACGATCGGTAGGCCGCGCCGGTGCATTCGGCGGTAAGCGGTGAGGGCTACGCTGTGGTCGTGCCCACGGACACCCTGACCGCCGGTCCCGCGCGTCTCCTGGACGGTCTCAACGAGGCCCAGCGGGAGGCCGTCTCGATCACGAGTGGGCCGCTGGCGATCATCGCCGGCGCGGGCAGCGGCAAGACGCGCGTGATCAGCCACCGCGCGGCCTACGCCATCCAGACTGGCGCGGTCGAGGCCGACAAGGTCCTGCTCGTGACGTTCACCGAGAAGGCCGCGGCGGAGATGGTCGAGCGGATGGCCGCGCTCGGGCAGCCGGGCGTGGCGGCTCGAACGTTCCATGCCGCCGCGCTCGCGCAGCTGCGGCACTTCTGGCCGAGTCGCCACGGCGGTGAGAAGGCGCCGGCGATCCTCGATTCGAAGGCCCGCCTCCTGGCCCCACTCGCCCGCCGCCTGCCCGGCGGCTACGCCTTCACGACCGTCAAGGACCTCGCCGAGGCGATCGAATGGGCCAAGGTCCGCCGGATCACGCCCGACCGTTGGCCGGCCGAGGGTGGCGATCGGGCCCCGATCCCCGCCGAGCTGTTCGCCCGCGTCTACGCCGACTATGAGCGGGCCAAGGTCAGGGCGGGCGTCATCGACTTCGAGGACATGCTCGTCGAAACGGTCAACCTGCTCGAGACGGACGACCAGGCCGCCAGGCTCGTTCGGGCGCGCAAGACGTGGTTCAGCGTCGACGAGTACCAGGACACGAACGCGCTCGCGGAGCGGCTCCTGGAGCTGTGGCTCGGCGATTCGCGCGACCTCGCGGTGGTCGGCGACCCGGACCAGACGATCTAC
>VEOW01000235.1 GCA_012026785.1 Chloroflexota bacterium
CGGGCATGCCTTCTTCGATCGCCGCTACGGTGGAGCGCCCGGGCGCGGTGCGGCGATCACGCTGGCCGGCATCCTCGTCGTCACCGCCGCGCCGCACCTCGTGCTGAACGCCTGGGGATCGGCCGCGCAGTCGGCGCTGGACAAGGTCTTCGTCGTCGATTCGAGGGACGATGGACGGCCGGTTGCGGCGGTCCTCGGGGAGGCAGGGTTCGAGCGCCGCCTCAATGTCCTGCTCGTCGGCGTCGACTCCACGCCGCGGCGACCGGCGACCCTGACCGACACGATGATCGTCGTCTCGATCGACCCGGTCGGCCGCTCGGTGACGATGGTGTCCCTCCCGCGCGACTCGATCAACGTACCGCTTGGCAACGGCGACGTCTTCGCCCCGAAGCTGAACTCGCTGATGAGCTACGCCGAGCGGCACCCGGAGATCTTCCCCCAGGGTCCGATGCGGGCCCTCGAGGACGCCGCCGGGGCCCTCCTCGGGATCCCGATCCAGCACTACGTCAAGATCGACTTCAGCGGTTTCGTCAAGCTCGTCGATGCCGTCGGCGGCGTCGACGTCAACGTCAAGAACGGCTTCGAGGACCCGACCTACGGCGGCCGCGGCATCCCCGACGGCAAGCGCGGCTGGAAGGTCGAGGCGGGCCTGCAGCACTTCGTCGGCTGGGAGGCGCTGGCCTACGCGCGATCACGGAAGGCCCTCGGCGAGAGCGACTTCACCCGTGCCGCCCGCCAGCAGGAGATCATCGTCGCGCTGCGCAAGAAGCTCCTCGACGGTGGCGGCGTCGTCACGAACCTGCCGGCGCTGCTCGACGCCGTCGGCGACCTCGTCGAGACCGACATCCCGCGGGGTCAGCTGCCGGCGCTGGCGGCCCTGGCCGACGACCTGTCCGACGCCACGATCGTCAGCGTGGTGCTCAGTCGGCCGCTGGTGAAGGGCTCGATGGATCCCGTCTACGGCTCCGTGCAGGTCCCGCACGTGCGGCGAATCCAGGCGGTCGCCCGAGGTCTCTTCCCGGCCCCCGGCGAGCCGGTCATCCCCTGGCCGGCGGACTGACGGGCCGGCTCGGGAGGGAACCGCGGGGGCAGCCCTCGCGTCTGATCGCCGACGCCGGGCGGCAGCTGGCAGGCTGATGGAGCCGCCCGGCGTCAGCTCGTTCGAAGGTTCGGCGCCGTGGCTTAGCCGCCCTGGCCCTGCCCGCGGCCGGCGTGCGGCGTGCCCATCACCCCACCGACCCGGCCCTGGCGGATGTTGTCGCGCCCGACGGCTTCGTACCCGGCGCCCTCGGCGTCCATCTCGATGACCTCGTCATCCCGGCCTCGCGCCTGCATCGGCGGCGGGCGCTCTCCGGGCCGTCCGGGGTTCGAATCATCGCCCGGGGCTCGCTGCGCCTCGGGGTCGGACATGTCCGGCTCGCGATCGTCGCGCTCATCCTCGTCCCGCGTCGGCCGGTCGGGGTCACGGGGCGGCTCGCGCCAATCGGTCATGGAATCTCCTTTCGCGGCGAGGTCCCAATGTCCCGCCTGACCGGCGGCGAGCGGGCAACGGCGCCCGGGCTGCCGTGTCGGCGGCATGACAAGCGTCGTCCGGCCTCGGACGCGGGCCGTTCGGCACTGGACCGGCGGGCTCGCCTCGGTGAGGATGAGATCGGACCCGGGGAGGCCGAGTAGCCGAGCCGGCCGGGGTCCTCCGGCCGACACTCCAGCCTCGCCCCTTGGCGGGCTGGGGGCCCGCGATGACGTCAACGGCAGCGTGGCGAAGGCCTCCTCGGGGCCATGACGAGAGCGATGGATCGCCCCGCAACTGATACGGGCCCTCCGTCCCGGCATCGGGGGCCATGTGGCCCGTTCGCGATCCCGTCGCCTCGACCATCCTTCTCCGACATGGCCAGCGTCCCCGAAACCGCTCAAGCCGCCGACGTCGTCCGCCTGCGCGTGCGCCGCCGTGCCGAGCTGGATCCGGCTGCCGTCTGCCGGGCGCTCGCCGAGCCGTCGTGGCTCGGTCAGCCGGTCGACGAGGCCGAGGCCCCGAGCGGCGGACGCCGCTACCTGACGGACCTGGTCCTGCCGTTGCCGCCCGATGGCCGGCGGCTGTCTCTCCGCAAGGCCGCGCTCGTCGATGTCGGGCCGTTCACGTCGCTGCCGAACGGGGGCTGCGAGATCGAGATCGCTTGGCGCTCCGCCACGCTCGCCCCGCTCTTCCCGGTCTTCGCCGGCCAGCTGGTCGTCGCCCGCGACGGCCTGACGCTCGACGGACGCTACGCGCCGCCGGGCGGCGCCATCGGCCGCGCGGCCGATCGGATGCTGCTCCACACCGCCGCGAACGGCACGGCCCGGTGGTTCCTCGGCCACCTCCTCGACGCCGTCTCCGGCGACGCCCCCTCGGAGGTCTAGCCCGGTCACTTCGACCGGCACCCCTGCTAGCATCCGCCCGATGGCTTCCGGGTTGCGAAATTCGAATCAGGTCGAGGCCGGACGCCGGAATCGCCGCCCCGACGAGCTCTCCCCGCTCGACAAGCGGATCATCGAGCACCTCCAGGAGGACGGCCGACGGCCGTTCACCCAGATCGCCGGCGATCTCGGCGTCAGTGAAGCAGCGGTGCGCGCCCGCACCAACCGGCTCGTGGAGCGTGGCATCCTGCAGCTCGTCGGCGTGGCCGACCCCGAGGCGCTGGGCTTTCAGCAGGCGCTGATCGGGGTGCGTTGTGAGCCAGGGCGTCTCCTCGAGGTGGCCGAGGCGCTGGCCGCGCTGCCGGAGGTTGACTACGTGGTCGTCACGGCAGGGCGGTTCGACGTGCTGATCGAAACCGTCGCGGAGGATAACGAGGCGTTGCTGCGCTTCCTGGCTGAGCGACTCCAGCGCATCGAGGGTGTCCGGGACACCGAGACGTTCACGTATCTGCGGCTCGTGAAGCAGACCTACCAGTTCGGAACCCGCTAGATGTTGCTGGTGACATGCCCCTGACGACGAGCGAGGTCCTGCTGCTCGCGATCGGCCTGCTGGCCGCGGCCGCCGTCGTGCTGCTGTTCGCGCCGGGGCTCATCTGGCTGCGGCAGCGGATCCTCGGCGGCGGGTCGGAGGCTGGCGATCTCCACGCCGAGTCGCGGGCCGGCTCAAACCACTCGGCCAGCCGTGCGCTGGTGCCGCACTCCGGCCAGGGGCCCGGGCGAACGGCTGTCCTCGAGGGCGATGAGCCCGAGCTGACCCCGACCGCCGATCCGACCCTCCAGGACCGGGTGATCCGGATCGTCAGCTGGGCGTTTCTCATGGCGGTCGCCCTGTTCGCCGCGGGCAGCGGCATCTGGGCCGCCGAGCTGCCGGCGATCGTGGTCCTCGTCGCGGCCACCGGCCTGACGCTGATCGTCCTCCAGGACGTCGTGCCGCGGACGCCGATCCGCGAGCTCAAAGGGCCCCTCCTGGCCTTTCTGATCATCGGCTTCGCGGGCGTTCTCGTGGCCCTCACCGGTGGGCTCCAGAGCCCATTCGCGTTCGCCTTCCCGCTCATCGTCGGGGCCGGCGCACTGATGGTCGCCCCGCGGCTCGCCCTCGCGCTCGCGATCCTGGCCACGGCGGCCTATCTCGCCGCCGGCCTGTACGTCGATCGCGCGCCCGACACCCGGGCCCTTGTCGCGCTCGCCGCCAACCTCACCGGGCTGTACCTGCTGGCCTATGTCGGTGCCTCGGTGGGGCGCGAGCAGCGCCGGGCCCGCGACGCGGCGATCAAGCTTTCGACGGTCGATGCCCTCACCGGGCTCTACAACCGGACGTTCTTCTTCGCCGCCCTCGAGCGCGAGATCGCCCGCAGCGATCGTTCGGGCCGGGCGTTCTGCCTGGTGATGCTCGATCTCGACGACCTCAAGTCGGTCAACGACCGGCTCGGACATCACGCCGGCGACCAGGTCCTGCGCGGTGTGGCCGACGTCGTCCGGGGTGGCGTGCGCAAGATCGACGTGGCGGCCCGCTACGGCGGCGACGAGTTCGTGGCCCTCCTGCCCGAGACCGACCCGACCGGTGGCTGGGTCCTGGCCGAGAAGATCCGGCTGACCGTCTCGGAGCAGGGCATGGCCGCCATCGAGCCGCCGCCGACCGTCTCGGTCGGGGTCGTCTCGTATCCCGCCGACGGGCGGAGCGCCGACGCGCTGCTGATGAGCGCCGACCGGGCGATGTATGCCTCCAAGCGGAGCGGCAAGAACCGGGTCGGGCGCCCGCCGGGTGGTTCCGCCGTCGTCCCGATCGAGCCATTCGAGGCCGAGCCGGGGCGTGGCTCGGGGGAGCGCGCCGGCTGATCGAGGGCCGCGGTGTAGCATCGGCCCCACGATGAGCGACGATCGCGGCCGGGACGCCCGCTTCCCGCGAGCCTGAACGGCTCGCCACCGAGCGCCATGGCCACGATCACGATCAAGCGTCCTGCCGGTGCGACCGGGCGCCCCGACGGCCGCGTCGGCCCCGGGCTCCTGGCCCGCGCCGGGATGCGCCTGTGGCGGCTCTTCACCTCGGTCAACTTCGCGGTCGTCCAGATCACCGTCCTCGCGCTGCTCGCGGTCGTGGGCATGACCGTCCGCCAGCTGCCGGGCTTTGCCTTCCGCTCGCCGACCGACTACGCGATCGAGATGGAGCGCCTGCGTGCGCTCTATGAGCCGGTCCTCGGCCCGGCGTTCGTGGGCCTCATGGAGCGCCTCCAGCTGTTCCACGTCTTCAACTCGACGCCGTTCACGGCGCTGCTGATCGTGCTTGTCGTCTCGATCGTCATCTGCACCCTCGATCGCACGCCGCGGCTGTGGCAGCAGTCGGCCTCGATCCGGGTCGTCCAGCCGCCGGCCTTCTTCGACCCCCGGCTCCCGGACCGCGTTTCGATCGCCGCGGGGGACGGGCTCGACGAGGCCGCCGTTCGAACGGCCCTCCGACGTCAGCGCTTCTCGGTCCGCGTGGCGGACGGGCCTGACGGAGCGCTGTTCCTGTACGGCGATCGAAACCGCTGGACGAAGCTGGCCACCCTCGTCTCCCACCTCGGGCTGATCCTGTTCCTCATCGCCGGCGTGGTGACGGCCCGCCTTGGGGATGAGCAGGGCCTGGTCGTCGCCGAGGGCGACACGCTGACCGTCCAGCCGATCGGCACCCCCGGCCTGCTGCTGGTCAAGAACCTGGCGTTCGAGGCGCCGGGTCTGGAGACCGGGGTCCCGACCGATTTCACGACCGACCTGGCCGTCTACCGCGACGGCGAGCTGCTGGCCCGCAAGGTCATCCGGGTCAACGACCCGCTGGAGGCCGGCGGCTACACCTTCCACCAGAACGGCTTCGGGCCGGCGCCCGATCTCGAGATTCGGTCGACGACCGACGGTGGGATCCTGTGGTCCGGCCCGGTGCCGCTGACCGACGCCGCCGCCGGCCGGCCGTTGGGTGCGATGCCCGTACCGGGCCGGGCATTCGGCCTGCAGCTCCTCCTCGACCGCACCGCCGAGGGCGTCGGCGCGCTCGTCGTCCTGCCGTACGCCGTCAAGGGCACGAACGCCGACGGCACGCCCGACTACGAGTTCGGCTTCCCCGAGGCGCTCATCCGCGGCGAGACGGTGACGATGCAGGGTCTCGACCTGACGGTCAGCCTGCGGGGCTTCAGCGACTACACCCTCCTGATCGCCAAGCGCGATCCCGGCGCACCGATCGTGTGGGCCGCCTTCGGCGCGCTCATCGCCGGGCTCGCCGTCACCTTCTACCTGCCACGGCGGCGGGTCTGGGCGCGGCTCGGTCGCGAGGGCCGGCTCGGCCTGGTCGGGCGTTCTGACCGCTACGTCGACTTCGAGCGGGAGTTCGGGCGGCTGGTCGGTGAGCTCGTTGCCGCCCGGGACCGTCCTCCGCCGCGCACCGCCGGGTCGTGCGCACGCTCGCCGAGCTCCGCGCCGAGCTGCTGCCGGCCGCCCGCCCCGTTGGCGCGGCCGGCGCGGCGGCTCGCCAGATCGCCTGGGTCCGGGTCCTGCGGGGGCGGGTGCCGGCGTTCGATGCGCTCGAGAGCGGCGATCTCGTGATCGTGCCGGCCACGGCCCTGACAGCCGTCGCCCCGGCCCGGCCCGAGATCGAGGCGCTCGTCGCCGGACTGGCGGCTGCCCCGGTCTCGGGCGCGCTCCTCGTCGAGGCGGAGTCGGGGCCGGCGGCCGAGGCGCTAGAAACCTGCGCACGAGCCCTCGAGGCTGCCGGGCTGCCGGCCCTGCGGGTGGCGCGAACGGACCCCGCGGCACTCGAGCGCGCCGTGATCGGCTACATCGTCGCCCGCGGCGGCGAGCTGGAGCGCCAGGCGGGCCTGCTCGAGGAAGAGCTCGAACGACGGGCCCTGGGCGGGGGTGGAGCGCAGGAGCTCGTGGGCATCGTGGCAACGTTCCTCGGCCGGGCGGTCGTGCTGGAGAGCCCGCGCGGCGAGGCGATCGTCGTTCATGCCCCGGCCGAGGCGCCGGCGGCGGCGGCCGAAGCGGCCCGCTACCGGGCCCAGGGCGGGGCCGGTCCCGAGCCGGCACTCCGCATCGACCTGCCGTCGGCGACCGGCTCGAACGGCCGCCTGGCGGTGCTCGGCCCCGAGCCGCCGAGCGAGCTGGCGCGGGTCGCGCTGCCGCGGGTCGCAGGCCTGCTGGCCCTGGAGCTGGCGCGCGACGAGGCCGTTCGTCGGGCGGCCGATCGCGCCCGCCGCGCGGAGCCGATGCCGTCGGATGGGCCGCCGTGGGCGATGCTCCTGGCCCGTCAGCGGGAAGCCGGAGCGGAGGACGACAGCCGGGCGGCCCGCGATGCCCGCGAAGGCGTCCGCCGGGAGCTGCGGCTCCTCGCGCCGGCGCGTCGGATGTCGCTGCGGGGTGACGCCGATAGCCTCGAGATCCGGGCCATCGTCGCGGGCAACGAGGATGAGACCTTCGAGCTCGCCGAGCGAGTCGCACGGCTCCTGGCCCGCGGGGTCGCGATCTCGAGGCCGTTCACCACGGCCGGAGAGCGGCCGGGGGCCGAGGCCGCGGCCCGTTCGACCCTGGAGGCGGCGCTGGCCCTCGAGGCCCCGCCCCGCGGCGCACGTGCAGCTCGGCTGGCGTTCTACCGAATGCTGGGCGCCGTGCACAAGATGCCCGATGGACCTCGGCTTGCCCGGGCCGTGCTGGAGCCGCTCCTCGGGGGACGGCCGGATGTCCGCCGGGAGCGACTCACGACGCTGCGTGCATTGCTCGACCACGGCGGGATCGGCGAGGCGGCTGCCGTCCTCGGCGTGCACCGCAACACGGTCGCCTACCGGCTGCGCGCGATCGAGAAGGCGACCGGCTGGCACCTCTCCGATCCAGAGCTCCGACTGCCGCTCGCGATCGCCCTGCGATTTGTGCAAGAAGACTAACTAGACTGGCCTGCGCCGGCTCGGCCCGTGCGCGTCCGTCGCGTCCGCCGCTGGTACGCTCCACTCCCGAGAGACGAACGCCGCGGAGTCTCGTGCGCGCTGCACAAGGATCGCGCGGCAGGCAGTGCCCGTCGAGGGCAGGAGGCAGCATCGGTGGTAGCCCCGTACGAAGCGGTGTCCGGAACGGAGCTGATCGAGGCCGCGAAGGCCAAGGGCATCCGCTTCGTCCAGCTCCAGTTCACCGACATCATGGGCGTGGTCAAGGCCGTCACCATCCCCGTCCACCAGCTGGAAGGCTCGGTCCGCCACGGCACCTGGTTCGACGGGTCCTCGGTCGAGGGCTTCACCCGGATCGCCGAGAGCGATCAGTACCTCATGCCGGACATGCGGACGTTCTCGGAGATCCCGTGGTCCCGCGGCACCTCGGCGCGCGTGATCTGCGACGTCTACACGCCGCGCGGGGAGCCGTTCGCCGGAGACCCGCGCTACGTCCTGCGGCGCCAGGTCGAACGGGCCGAGAAGCTTGGCTACGTCGTCAATATGGGCCCGGAGCTGGAGTTCTTCCTGTTCCGGCGCGCGGAGGACGGCACGATCGAGCCGCTGCCCCACGCCCAGGCCGGCTACTTCGACTTCACGACCGACCTCGCCGGGACGATCCGGCACGACATGGTCGATGCCCTCGAGTCGTTCGGGATCCGCGTCGAGGCGGCCCATCACGAGGTGGCCGCCGGCCAGCACGAGATCGACTTCGAGTACGCCGACGCCCTCCAGACGGCCGACAACGCGATCACCTTCAAGTTCACCCTCAAGGCGATCGCCCAGCAGCACGGCCTGTACGCGACCTTCATGCCGAAGCCGATCCACGGCATCAACGGCTCGGGCATGCACACCCACCAGAGCCTCTACTCGATCGCCGAGTCGCGCAACGCCTTCGCCGACGGCGACGCGTCCTACGGCCTGTCACCGCTCGCCAAGTCGTACATGGCCGGGATCCTGGCCCACGCCCGGGGCATGATCTCAGTCCTGGCGCCGCTGGTGAACAGCTACAAGCGGCTCGTCCCGGGCTACGAGGCGCCGACCTACCTGACGTGGGGCCGGACGAACCGCTCGGCGCTCATCCGCGTGCCGATGGTCTCGCCGGGCAAGTCGGTCGAGGGGACCCGCGTCGAGGTTCGCTGCCCCGACCCGTCCTCGAACACCTACCTGGCCTTCGCAGCGATGATCGCGGCCGGGCTCGACGGGGTCGAGAAGGGCCTCGAGCTGGGCGAGCCGGTCGAGGAGTCGCTGTTCGAGATGGACGCTGCGACGATTGCCGCCAAGTCGATCAAGGAGCTGCCCGGGACGCTCGGCGAGGCGCTCGACGAGCTGGAGCGCGACGATGTCATCCGCGAGGCGCTCGGGGAGCACGTCTTCAGCCACTACGTCGAGGCCAAGCGGGCCGAGTGGGACGAGTACCGCACCCAGGTCTCCGACTGGGAGCTGGAGAAGTACCTCGAGCAGTTCTGAGCCTCCGCGTTCCACAGCCATCGAGGGCGGCCGTGCGGCCGCCCTCGCTGATTCGGGTCCGCCGCGATCGCCCCGGTCTCGCCCCGCACACTCGGCGCAGTTACCAACTGAGTTGAACGAATCCGCGCGCGGCGAGGTGCTGGAGCCCTCGATGGCGCCCTCCAACGCGGACCTGGACGCCCGGATCACGGACGGAGCAGCGCCTGAGTTCGGAGCACCGCCGCCCGATACCCGGGACGCCCACGGGGGGCTTGCCGACCTCGCCGTCCCGCCCGCGAGCGTTCAACTCAGTTGAGAGGCGCGCCAGGTTCCCGGCGCCGAGCAACGGGTCCGGCTCTCTGACAGCGAATCCACCGGCTACCATCCGTAGCGCCCATGCGTCCCGGGCTGATGGGATCGCGCCGCCGGAGGTCGCCATGTCCGTGCCGCGCCCCGTCGTGGATGCGCATGCCCAGCAGGTCCTCGATGCGCTCGAGCACCCGATCTCGATCACCCGTGCGCTCCGCGACGCGAACGGCGCGATCATCGACTTCACCTTCGTGTTTGTGAACCGCGCGGCGGCGAGCTGGTCCGGGTTGGCCTTCGAGTCCGTCGTCGGTGAGCGGGCAAGGGACCTCGCCCCGGCGCTGGTCGCCGGCGGGCTATTCGAAGCCCTGGTCCGGGTCGTCGAGACCGGCGAGCCGCTTGCCGAGGCAGGCGCACGCTACGAGGGCTCGATCACCGGCGGCGATCGGATCGACGGCCGCTACGACCTCTACGCCGTGCGCCTCGCGGACGGCTACCTGAGCGCGTGGCGACGACTGCCCGACGACGACGTCGCTCCCGCCGGCGACGGCCGCGACCTTCGCGAGTCGCTGCGGCTGGCGCAGGAGGTCGTCAGGCTGGTCCGCCTGGAGAGCCGTCCAGCCCGCCCGCGGTTATGCCTCGGCTTTCACCCCGCCTGAGCCGCGCCCCGCCCGGCGGGTATCCTCGCCGGCGTGCCTGAGCGCGAATCGGAGCCGGATGTCCAGCCGCGGCGCACCCTGTGGCTGCTGTCCCTCGCACACGCCGTCAACCACGCCCAGGCCGTCGTCCTGCCGCTGCTCTTCCTCCAGATCATCGACGAGTTCGACGTGTCAGTGCAGACGGTGGCCTTTCTCGCGGCGGTGGGAGCGATCAGCACCGGCCTGGTCCAGGCGACGTTCGCGTTCCTCACCCGGCGGTTCGCGCGCCGGGCGATCATGGCCGCCGGCGGCCTGCTCTTCGGGCTCGGCTTCGCGGCCCAGGCCCTGGCGCCGCCCTTCGGGGCGTTCGCCCTCACCAACGTCCTGTCGCGGATCGGCGGCTCACCCCAGCACCCGATCGGCAACGGCCTGCTGGCCGAGCAGTACCCACCCGAGCGCCGGGGTTTCGCGATCAGCGCCCACATCTCCGGCGGCAACGTCGGGACGGTCGTGGTGGCCCTGGCCGGGCCGGCCCTGCTGGCGACCATCGGTTGGCGCGGCGTCTCGATCCTGTTCGGCGTCCCGGCGGCGCTCGTGGCCCTGGCCATCCTGCGCTGGGTCCGCGAGACCGGCAGCGACCGCCTCGCCGCGATCGCCCACGGCTCGGTCCCGAGCGCCGTCCGGGCCGTCCTCGGCGACTCGCGGATCCGCCGGATCTACCTGGCTTCGGTGCTCGGCGGTGGGGGGCGAGGCCTTGGCGTCGCGAACCTGTTCGCGCTCCTGTACCTGACGCAGGTGCTGGGTCTGCCCTCGAGCACGACCGACGTGATGTACGGCGCGCTGATCGTCCTGTCGGTCCCGATGCCGCTCGTCGCCGGCTGGCTGTCGGATCGGATCGGGCGGCGGCCGACGATCATCGGCGCGTATCTCGGCGGCGCGGTGGGCTTCGCGGCGTTCGTCGTCGCCGGCTCCAGCCTCCTCGGCCTGTGGATCGGGCTGGCGATCATGGGCCTGTTCTCGTTTGCCGAGAGCCCGCAGCTCCAGGCGCTCCTGGCCGACGCGGTGCCGGTGGGGTTGCGCGACGTCGCGTTCGCGCTGTACTTCACCCTCGCCTTCGGGGTCGGATCGAGCTGGGTCGCGGTCTACGGCACGATCGTCGACGTCGCCGGTGAGACCGCCGGCCTGCCGCTGGTGTTCTGGCTGATGGCCGCCTCGTTCGTCGCGGCGGCGATCACGATGTGGCCCGTCCAGGATCCGCCGCGTCACGAGGCCGCGATCCACGAGATCGCGGTTTGAGGCCATTCGGCACGCTGCGGCGGCTGGCGCGAGGCGGCATGATGCGCCGATGAGCAGCCAGACCGCGGACATCCTCGTCGTCGGCGCCGGCGTCAACGGCGCCAGCGTCGCCTTCCATCTCGCCCGCCGGGGCGCCGACGTGCTCGTCGTCGAGCGCACGACGGTCGGCGACGGGGCCACCGGCAGATCGTCGGGCTTCGTTCGAATGCACTACGACTTCGAGCTCGAATCCCGGCTGGCCTTCGCATCGTTGCCGTACTTCACGGGCTGGGCCGAGCGGGTCGGCGAGGGCGATCCGGGCTTCGTTCGAACCGGCTTCCTGCAGCTCGTCCCGCCGGCGTTCGCCGAGGCCCTCCGGGCGAACGTCGAGACCCATCGGCGGATCGGGATCAACACTTCGGTCCTCGACGCCACCGGGGTGGCGGAGCTGGTGCCGGGCATCGTCACCGACGACGTGGCCGCTGCGGCATACGAACCTGAATCCGGGTACGCGGACCCGACCGGGACCGCCGCCGGGTTCCTCGCCGCGGCGCGTCGGTCCGGAGCTCGCTACGTTGGCAACCGAAAGGTCTCACGACTGCTCGCCCAGGACGGCCGGGTCACCGGCATCGAAATGGACGACGGTCGAATCGAGGCGGGCACCGTCGTCCTGGCGGCCGGCGCCTGGGCGGACGAGCTCGCGGCGACCGTCGGACTCGAGGTGCCGGTCCAGGCCTGGCGCCACGACACCGCGTACTTCGGGCTGCCGGCCGGGCGGACGGCCGACCTCCCCATCGTCATCGACCACGCCCAGGAGGTCTACTTCCGGCCCGAGGGCCGGGAGCTGCTGCTCGTCGGACTGGAGGCCGGCAACGTCATCGGCGGCTCACCCGATCGGCCGATGGCCGGGCTGTCGAGCTCGACGGTGGAGTCGATGATCGAACGCGTCTGTCGCCGGGTCCCGTGGATGGCCGACGGCTCACTCCGCACCGCCCATGGTGGCCAGGACGGCATCACGCCGGATCAGCGCGCGATCCTGGGGCCGGCGGGGCCGGCGGGCGGGCCTGACGGCCTGTGGCTGGCGTGCGGCTTCTCGGGCACCGGCTTCAAGATCGCCCCGGCCGTCGGCGCGTCGTTGGCCGAGTGGATTCTCGACGGGCGCCCGACGACGGTCGACATCCGGCCGTTCGGGCTGGAGCGCTTCGCCGCCGGCCGGCCGCTCGTCGGCGAGCATCCCTACGACGCGCTCTGGCGATAGCCGTCCGGTGGGGTGATCGGGCACCTTTGATATGATCCCGGGGCCCTGCAAACGGGCCCCCTTCGGTCGGGGCGTGGCGCAGCCTGGTAGCGCGCAGCGTTCGGGACGCTGAAGTCGGAGGTTCAAATCCTCTCGCCCCGACCATAACCACCAATTGGGCGGAGAGCGCCTCCACCAGGCCCGTTGCGACTGCAGGTGGCGTCGGCACGATCGGCATCCGGCGCAGCCCCAGGTCTCAGGCGACGGACGCGTCGTACCAGCCCAGCACCCTGAGCGCCCTCAGTGTGTTCCATCTGCTCGGCGCGCCGTCCGGCTCCTCGAATCGGAAGTGCACAGCGCCCGGGTGGGTGTTCTCGAGCAGCCACCGGCCATCCGCCTGCCGCTTGTCGCGTACTCGCTCGATCGCCTCATCGAGCCGTGGGTCGGGCACCCCACGCCGGGCGAAGTAGTCGGTCGCCTTGAGCAAGTCGTAGTGCCACCGCGGCGGGTAGGAGAACTGCGACCACTCCGGCTTGACGAGGTCGCCGGTGCGCAGGGACCGGAACAGGCGACGCTGGAGCAGGTACTCCTCGCCCCGCGCTCGCGCCGCCCGGCCCTCGTCGGCGCCTCCGGTCGCGCGCTCCCAGCGCAGGAACGCGTCGACCACGTCGAGCGTGCTGGCGAATGATCCCGGCGCGTGGCGCGTCTCAGCCCAGCAGTTCCAGCCGCCATCCGGCAGCTGGTCGGCCAGTAGCCGCTGGACGACCAGCTCGACGTCGACACCGAGGTAGGTGCCAATGAGGATCGTGCCGGCGTTGATGCAGCAGTCGACCTCGCCGGTGAAGAACGGGAGCCCGTCGTACTCCCAGCGGCAGTTGCGACCCACCAGGCCTGCGGTCTCCTGCATCACCGCGCTGTCCGGAGGTACGCCCAAGTGGCACAGGTCCAGGAGTACGGGGTACGTCGCGGTCCACGGCTGACCGCCTGCGCGCGTCAGATCCTCGTGCGGTTCAGGGAACGGGGGCGGCGTCCCGCCCGCGGCCAGCGCGTCGGCCGTCGCCTGCGCGAAGTCGGCCGTACCCGGGAAGCAAGCGCCGTCGGCCCACAGCCCGTCGGGTGCCCGCAGCGCGAGGAGACGAGAGCCCCAGCCGGTGTGCTCGGTCCGGGCTCGCTCAGTCGACCACTCGGCCTCGGGGGCGTCCATGAGGTCGCGCATCACCTGCCACCGGATCGCGGGGTCCCCCTCCAGCAGCCACTGCACGACCGGGTCGTCGTCCGACATCGGGGACGTCCATGCCGCGTACGGCCTGTGCTGGCCTCGAGAACCTAGCATGCCGACATCCTAGGGCGATGGCGCCCCGGGATCGAAGAGGGCGGCACCTACGGCGCGCACTCGAAACGGCCTTCTGGGAGTCCGCGAGCGGTCTGAAGCCGAGTTCGTCCAAGTCGGTTTCGGCGAGGATCTGGACGACCGTCGCGCGATCGTCGGCGGCCGGCATGCCGTGTGTGCTAACGTGTGGCCATGCGTCTGCACATTACCCTCGGTGAGGAGCTCGTGAAGGAGCTCGATCGACGCGTCGGCCGGCGGCGGCGCAGCGGCTTCATCGCCGAGGCTGTCACACGCGCCCTCGATGACGAACGGCGCTGGGAGCTGATCGAGGCGTCCATCGGCTCGATCGCCGACGCTGATCACGGTTGGGATCCCGATCCTGGCGCCTGGGTCCGTGCTCAGCGCCGGGCCGACGCCCGTCGAGTCGGCTGATGTCGGCGATCCTCCTCGACACGACCGTTCTCATCGATCTGCTCCGGGGCCGGCGCGGGGCGGCTGGTCGGCTCCGCCGACTCCGGGCGGTCGGGGACCAGCCGTATACCTGCGCGATCAACGTCGAGGAGGTCGTCCGCGGGCTCCGCGAGCCGGAGGCGGCTGCGGCGCGCTCCCTCTTCACCGGCCTCCGGATCGTGGCGCTCGATGCCGTGGAGGGCTGGCGGGCCGGCGAATGGCGCCGAAGCCTCGGAGCGGAGGCCCGGACGCTGAGCCAGGCTGATTGCCTGGTGGCAGCGGCAGCATCGTCAATCGGCGGTCGGGTCGCGACCGGCAATCCGACGGATTTCCCGATGCCAGGCCTGGCGGTCGAGCATTGGCCGGTGGGCGAGTAGCGGTGCGAGTGGCGTGGCAGGTCCGATTCAGCTGATCCGCCTGACGTGGAACTCGGCCGCTCCGCCATCGCCGGCATCCGTCGAGCGGCGGCTGCGCGCCGAGGGCGTGGAGCCCTATGCCTGGTCGAATCGGCCCGGTGACCGGTACGCGACCCACGAGCATCCATACACGAAGCTTCTGATGTGCGCCGCCGGGTCGATCACCTTCCTCGTCGGCCTGGCTGCCGACCCGGTGGAGGTGCGGCCCGGCGAGGGCTTCATCCTGCCCGCGGGCACACCGCACGCCGCGATCGTCGGGCCGGCCGGCTGCACCTGTCTCGAAGGGCATCGCTGACCCGTCGACCGGGTCGATCTCAGACCTCGAGCGCCTGGCCCTCCCGAGCGCCGAAGACCTCGACGCCGGGGGCCGCCTCGGCCGCAACGGCCACGAGCCGGTCCACGGCCCCGTCATCGTGCCCCGGATCGTGGTGAAAGCCCGCCATCCGTCGGGCGCCCGCCTGGGCGGCGAACCGTGCCGCCTCGACCGCCGAGGAGTGCCCCCAGCCGATTCGATCGGCGCGTTCCTCGGCCGAGTACTGGGCATCGTGGATCAGCAGGTCGGCGCCGGCCGCGAGGTCGTGGCCTGACGTCCACTCGGGCGAGATCGGAAAGCCACCCGCACCGAGCGCCGGCTCGTGGTCGGGCAGGTAGGCCAGCGTCGTCGCGCCCTCGGAGATTCGATAGCCGACGGTCGGCCCCGGGTGGATGACCATCGCCGAGGTGACCTCGAAGCAACCGATCCGCACCGGCCTGCCGGGCGCATTGTGTAGCTCCAGCCGGGAGGGAAGGTCGCGAAACCGAACGGGGAACAGCGGCGGCGACAGGTACCGCGTCAGCCGGGCTCGGAGGTCGAGCGTCGTCGACGGCGGGCCCCAGAGGTGGACCTCCAGGCCCGGCCGGAACATCGGACCGAAGAAGCCCAGGCCCTGGATGTGATCCATGTGGAGGTGGCTGAGGAGGATGTCGATCCGGGCCAGCTCGGTCGAGACGCTGGGTCCGAGCGGCCTGATCCCCGTCCCGGCATCGAGCACCAGGACCGTGCCGTCAGTCCCGACGACCTCGACGCAGGCGGTGTTGCCGCCGTAGCCCTGCGTCTCCGGACCGGCACTGGCGATCGAGCCGCGGGTGCCCCAGAACCTGACCCTCACGCGAGCCCGACCGTCATTCGAGTTCCGGCTCCCAGAACATCGCGACGGCGCCCAGCAGTCGCTCGTGCCCGCCCTCGAGCGGGAACGCGGTCACCTCGATGGTTCGTTCGACCCCGTCGCTGCCCGTGATGACCAGCGGGCCATGGGCCGGCGTGCGCGTTCGAAGCGCCCGAACCAGGGGCAGCTCGTCGGCCGTCATCGGTCGCCCATCGCCCCCACGAGGGCGGAAAGTGGTCGTCCAGGTTTCGAACGCCAGCCGATCGATGTCGTCGAAGCGGATGCCGAGGAGGCGTTCGGCGGCCTCGTTGAGGAACGCCAGGTCGCCTCGCTCGTCGACGAGGAAGACCGGCACGGCGAGGGTCGTCGCCAGCTGGCGGAACAGGATCAGCTCGATCGGTTGCTGGGCCATGGTCCCCTCGCGCTCCGGGACTCGCCGGCGTCCATTATGGGCGGATCGTGAGGGCCCCAAGGTCCTCTGGACAGGCGGGCTCGAGGCGACGACCATGCCCGCGCGGCCGGTGAGGGGCCGGCACAACCCGACGTTCGAGGGGGATGGCATGCGGGCAGGGCAGGGCGGGCTGGTTCGAGGTCGGCGGGTCCGCGCCATGGTGTCCGGCCTCGCGCTGACGGCCCTGGTTGCCGGGACCGCGAACGCTGCGCCGATGTCGCCGGCGCCCGGTCCCCTGCGCTCGCTCGGGGCGCCGGCGGACGCCAAGATCGCCCTCCGGCTCAAGGCCTCCGGCCTGGACCAGCCGGTCTTCATCACCAGCGCCCGCGACGGCACCGGCCGGCTGTTCATCGTCGAGCAGACCGGCCGGATCAAGATCCTCAAGAACGGGGTGATCCGCTCGACGCCGTTCCTGTCGCTGGCCGGAATCGTCAGCACCGGCTTCGAGCAGGGCCTCCTCGGGCTGGCCTTCCACCCGAACTACAAGACGAACCGCAAGCTGTACGTCCACTTCACGAACCGCGACGGCGACAGCGTCATCCGGGAGTACCGCGCCTCGGCCACCAACAAGAACGTCGTCGCCACGAGCACGAAGCGCAAGATCCTCAAGGTCTCGCAGCCGTACGCGAACCACAACGGCGGGATGCTGGCATTCGGCCCGGACGGCTTCCTGTACGTCGGCCTCGGCGACGGCGGCAGCGCCGGGGATCCGGGCAATCGAGCGCAGCGGCTCGACACGCTCCTCGGCAAGATCCTCCGGATCGACGTGAACGGCACCTCCGGGAGCAGGAACTACCGGACGCCTTCCACGAACCCGTTCGTCGGCGTCCCGGGCCGTAACGAGATCTGGCAATACGGCCTTCGTAACCCGTGGCGTTTCTCGTTCGACCGCGCGACCGGCAACCTGTGGATCGGCGACGTCGGGCAGGGTTCGTGGGAGGAGGTGGACCGCGCGGTTCGCACGGCCTCCGGGGCGGGTCGCGGTATCAACTGGGGCTGGCGGGTCCTGGAGGGTATGCACTGCTTCAACCCGTCGAGCGGCTGCGACACCAGTGGCAAGACGATGCCGCTGACGGAGTACGGCCACGGCTCGGGGCGTTGCTCGGTCACCGGTGGCTACGTGTACCGCGGCTCGGCGGTCCCGGCGCTCCGCGGCGGCTACGTCTTCGCCGACTACTGCAGCGGCGAGATCTGGGTCGTCGCGGCCGGCGCGGCGGCCCCGGCCGCTGCCACCCTCCTGCTCGACACGAACCTCCGTATCACGTCGTTCGGGGAGAACGCGTCAGGCGAGCTGTTCGTCGTCGACCACGGGGGGCGGCTGTACAAGATCGTCGCCGGCTGACCGGCCGGCTCGAGGGCCGTCACTCGAGCCCCGTCATTCGAGCCCCGTCGTCTCGACCTCCGAGTGGCGCCAGACCCGGCGCAGGACGTGGCGGCCGTCGCCCTCGGGGTCGGTCAGGCTTGCCTGGGCCGCCTCGAGCATGATGTACGGATGGAGCCGGAGGTTGGCGAGCTCGGCCCCGCGGAACGCGAGCTCGACGATGATCCCCTCCTGGACCTCCTGCCACCAGTCTTGCCCGAACAGGTAGTTGCCCTGGCTGACGACGACGGCCTGGGCCCCGTCGGCGTCGGGTGGCCGCAGCACGATCGGGCCGGCAAGGTGGGTCCCATGGCCAAGGACGTGGTCACAGCCGGCCTCGTCGAACCAGCCGAGCTGCCGGACCTGGCTGGGCCGGAGGTCCATGTGATATTCGGCGCCGCCCCACCACTCCGGCGCACAGAGGACGAGATCCGCCCCGGCCTCGCGGGCCCGTCGGACGCTCTCGAAGACGTTGGCCTTCCGCAGCCAGGCGACGCCGCCCGTGTCGGCGTCCGCCTCGATGGAGCCGGGCACGGCGTTCCATGACACGAATGCGACCTTGAGCCCGGCGACGTCGACGTAGACCGGCTCGAGGGCCTCGTCGAGATTCCGACCGACGCCGACGCCGAGGATGCCGACGTCGTCGAGGTGGCGCAGGGTCTCGCGGATGCCAGCCGTCCCGCGATCGGTCGAATGGTTGCCGGCGACCTTCATGACGTCGATCCCGAGCTTGCTCCGCAGGAGTGGCAGGACATCGGCGCTGGTGCTGAAGAACAGCGACCGGCCGTAGTTCGGCCGCCAGTCCTTCGTCACCGTGCAGTCGAAGTCGTCGAGCGTCACGTCGGCACCCGAGACGAGCCGCGGCACGGCGCCTCGATTGCCGCTCGGGACCGCGTCGACGACGAGCTCGCGCGAGACGCCGGACGGCGGGTTGGGGTGGAGGCGGATGTCGCGGTAGCGGGCCGTGCCGCCGTCCACGACCCAGTCCCAGCCGTAGCCGAGCTCCAGGGCGGCCCAGGCGACGTTGCGGTCCAGGCAGCTGCCGCCGAGCGAGACGAGCGTCCAGACGTCGCCCGCGTCGTACGCCACCCAGTCGGCCGGCAGCGCGACCGCGCCGGACGGCTGGCCGACGACCGGGTAGTCCTGCCCCCGCGCCTCCGCCGAGCCGAACAGGTCCGCGCCGCCGAGGCCGAACGGTCCGTCGCCGCCGATCGGCAGGACCTTCGTCGCCGGCTCGACCAGGCCCGCTGGCAGGAGGGCCACCATGGACTGGTCCTGGCGGATCGAGTCCGCGATGTCGTCGGCCGGGACGCAGGCGGGTTGGTCGGGGGCGGTCGCCGCGGCGAGGCGATCGGGGGCGAGGATGGTCACGCCACATGGGATCACGAGCGCTCCAGCGGCGGCGAGATCGGTCAGCTCCCGGAGCGTGGTCCAGGACTTCAGATTCGTGAGCCCCGTGACGACGGACAGCGGGAACGGCCCGTTCGCCGGTGGCGTGGTAGGGGATGGGGTTGGGGA